>JANOVT010000135.1:0-6046 GCA_031417525.1 Flavobacteriales bacterium
ATCATATTCTGTGCGACACAACAACACGCTGCGGCCGTGCGTGACCTCGTGAATCAGTATCACACTGCATCGGGAAAATCTTCCACATCTGAAATTAATTATTGTGTGCGTGTTACCGCCAATGATGGTGAAATAGGCGAACAATTTTTGCGCGAATTCCAAGACAATGAAAAGACGATACCAACCATTCTGACCACTTCTCAAAAACTCTCTACCGGAGTTGACGCCAGAAACATCCGCAACATCGTATTAATGCGACCGGTGAATTCCATGATCGAGTTCAAACAGATTGTGGGAAGAGGAACACGCTTGTTTGATGGCAAAGACTTTTTCACGATCTATGATTTTGTAGATGCTTATCATCACTTTGCAGATCCGGAATGGGATGGTGAACCATTGGAACCCGAACCTGTAGATCCGCGGCCACAGCAGGAGCCATGTGCGGTTTGCGGTCAATCACCTTGCGTATGTCCAAAGCCACAAAAGGAGCCCTGCGAAATTTGTGGTGAACTGAATTGCAACTGCAACCGGAGAAATAAAGTCAGCATAAAATTGCGCGACGGAAAGGAGCGGGAAATTCAACACATGATTTCCTCTTCCTTTTGGAGCGCAGATGGCAAACCCATCTCTGCAGAAGAATTTTTGAATAACCTATTTGGTGAATTACCAAACTTATTCAAAAGTGAAGAAGAATTGCGCACGCTGTGGAGCAATCCAATTACCCGCAGAACACTTTTGGAAAAGCTGGATGCATCGGGTTTCGGCAAGGATGAATTGAACACTTTACAAAGACTCATTGATGCCGAAAAAAGTGATTTGTTTGACGTGCTTGAATATGTGTTCAATAGCGATGTCAAACCCATGACCCGCGAAGCACGTGTTGCAGCGGCAGAGGCGACCATCTTCTCACTACTCACCGACAAACAAAAAGAGTTTATTGAATTTGTATTGAGCAAATACATTGAAACCGGCGTCGAAGAACTCGATCAGGAAAAACTGCCTCTGCTGCTTACAAACAAATATCAATCGCTGGAGGACGCCAAAGACATACTTGGCGACGTGTCAAACATCAGCAAGTTGTTTATTGAGTTTCAGCAGCATTTGTATGAGCAGCGGGTAGCGTAAATTGCTGCAGGTTCAATTAAGATAAAAATTTTGTCCTGAAAATTTCCTTTAACCTTGAATATTCGTCCAATATGACACTCACTAAACCGCTCATGAAATTTATACACTTATGCTGCATTTTGTTTTGCTTAGCAATCAATCCAGATGCCTCATGCCAGGAAAACTACGATATAATGGTGGGTCATTGGGAAGGCGAAATCAGGGGGTCTAGGGTTACTTTCCTTGTGTCTTTAGATATCGATAAGAATTCTGAGAATTCATACATAGGTGCAGGGACCTATCATCAGGTGGGTATCAAGAGAAAGTACAAGATTGATTTCCTTGGTGCTATGAGTGAATTTGGTCTTCTCATAGAAGGAACAACACATGATTGCCCGATAAAAAGTAGACTCGAAATGAAATTGTCTGACGGCTTACCAGTTCTTGAAGCAAATTGGGCAAGCGCATGTTTTGCAATGGCTACTATGACTCTACAACGTTCACTTTCTGACGAAGATTACAACTCAATGGAAGTCACCATGTCAAGATCAATTTATTCGCGTTGGCTTAGTGAAGAAAATGGTGACAACATGTTGAGTCCGGAAGAAACCGGTTGTTATAGGATGTATTTCGACAATACGTTTCCCTACGCGACAGACAAAACTGAATTCATCATTGAATCGGGAAGTGACCAGGTGATCATAAATAATACAAGGATATATTTAGAAATTCCAAGTTATGGAGAGCGCACCAAGTCGATAACCTTTTCTTTCACATCGACAAATCCCCAGGAGGATACTGTCAGTATTGGTATATCTTCTATTCTGGCTAATCGGAAATTGCATGTTGAAACTTTAAAGATACCAGTATCGCATGTTGCCATCAGTGGAGACGTTCATGCCGCAGGAATGCGAATTAAAAATATGGAAGGAAGATGGTTAGGTCGGGGTGGAATGGTCATTTATGAATTTGACAGTGCTGGGACATTCCGAACTTTGAAGGGGGATGAGGGGGAATTGATAGAAGATTTCGGAACCTGGAAACATTATACTGATAAATGCTCAGATGGCGGAGAGGGATTTTCTCTTACTTATTCTCAGAGCATAGATGGTAGCAGACTAAAAAAGAAGGAAAATTATAATATCCACTCGAGTTCGAACAATGACCAGCTGCATGGCACAGTGAAGAAATCAAATGGAGTTATTGACGGAATTGATTTACTCAGACTTGAGAATTCAGTAATTGATGAAGAACTTTCTCAGAATTTGGACATTTGGTTAATGGGTAAATGGGTTGATGATTCCTTCAATAGTTATCATTTCAAAACAGACCATAAGGCTACGCATTATAATACGATCAATCAGTCAAGTCTTGGTAATTGGTTTTGGACCTATGATAATACCGGTCACGCACCTCGCATTTATTTATGGCTCACTCTCTGTCGCACTTTTGGCATGAAGAAGTACGAAGTCAAGTTCGATCGGTCTTCTGAGGATAGCCTATACCTCATTAATGTTCAGAGTTCAGGAGTGGATATCATTTTAACCAGGGATGACAATGTTGAAGTGCGGGAGGACATTACCTGCGTGCTGCCGCACCAGGCCATATTGCGAATGACCTTTGGCGAATATGAAAACAAATTAATCAGTAAGGGGCAATCTCTGATAGGTAAAAACAAAACGCAAGTTTATCAAGACATTAAGAATTTCATTAGCGCTCAATCAAAATAAGCAGGCGTAATCGAACTTTTTAATTATTCGAAATATTGATCCTCCAAAAAGGACAATGTTGTGTTTACTGAAAGCGACTGAGGCGGCTATGCCGCTTAAGTGCCTTCCACCTAAGCAGAGATGATGTCAACCCGAACGATACACAGTGAGGTATCTGCCCAAGCTTTAAACTTATTTTAATTTCACGATCGAAACATCGGAATTGATGATTAATTGGATGCGAAAAAAGTTCAAAGCATCTCGACAATAATTCGTTTGTTGGATTTTTTTCAACTTTCTCAGCTACAAAAAAATATTTTTTTATTCCCATTCAATCAATTGGTTAGCTAAAAAAGCAATTAAAAATTGCCATTTCCCAACTACAAAAATTTTGGAAAGTTCCATTCCCGGGCTAAGTGGTCGTTGAATCTTTGGCCCCGGAAAGCAATAAAGCTTTCTACAATTAAATATCTTATATTATGTACAACGTGAATTTACTGACCACTGTGTCAGATTGCACCGCCGCAATTGAGAAGAAGACCGGCGAAAAAAATGATCTTCTTATCAAAAAAGTGGTTTTGGAGCACGATCTCTCCAAAGGCGAACAGCGGGCGAATTCCATCGCAACAGAGTTGCAAGAAATTGAAGCTACTCTGCCGATCAAGGAAGCCGCTTATGCACAAGCTGCCGAGGGAAAACCGAAGCGAGACATCCAGACGGAGATCAACACCCTGGAAAACAGGAGGAACAAGTTGATGGACCGCTCGGAGTCTTCCGGAGGTCTGGCCTTCATCAATGATCAGATGGAGGTTGAAGAGATCAACTTCAAAGTAGCTCAGATCGACAGTTTCGTTGCGCAGGCGACGACACGACGAACGGAGTTGGAATCGGTCGCTCCGGCGGCATAATCTAATCTCCTCGAATAAAAGGACCATCTTAATCGGTGGTCCTTTTTTTAACTCATTTAAAATTTATTGAACATGAAATACGATTTGACATTTTTGACTTCTGCACCTGATTGTATGGAGTTGACTGAACGCATGAGAAGGGAGAAATCCGATTTATCCTTTTCCAAAATGATTCAGGAGCATTCGATTCGAAAGCAGGAAGCGGAATTGATCGAAATTGATTTGAAATTGAAACGGATAGAAACTGAGCTTTCATTTCTAAAACTAAGAAATGACGAATTGTGCGATGGATCAATCCAACGTGATACCTCCACACAGATGAATAAACTTGAAAATAATCGACTGTTTTTGTTGAATAGAAAAAGTAGAATAGGTGGTCACGCCATTTTCGAAAGGATGATGAAGCTCGAGCAAGTTTTGTTGAGACTGCAATTTGTCGACAGCATTTTGAAGAAGCTTGTCATCCGACAAAAGGAATTGACACAAGCAGCTTGAACAGAATGAGGAGAGCGGTAGTCGAGATGGTTTTAGAATTTTATTTTTTTTAACCACAGAGTCGCACGGAGTTCACACGGAGTATCACAGAGTTTTTCCTCCGTGTAACTCTGTGAGAACTCCGTGCGACTCTGTGGTTAAACAAGACCTCGCAGAAAACCCACAAATAATTAATAATTGATAATTGTCCGATCATCGAATAACCGTGATCGTCCCGCGAGAATGTTTCGCATCGAGTATGTCTTCATACTTCGCATTCGTACCTTTTACGAAATAGGTATACACACCATCCGGAACGAAGTAGTCGTATTTACCGCCCGTCCAGACATCATCGGGATCGGTGGAATGAAACACTACATCACCCCAACGATTAAAAATAAAAAATTCGTAATTGACTATGCCACGTGCTTCAACCTTGAAGACATCATTCACATTATCACTGTTTGGTGTAAATGCATTCGGGATAAAAATCGAAATGCAATCAGCCGTGACGATTATATCATCTGTCGAAATGCAACCAGAATTTTCGGCATGTAAAGTATACACAGCATTTTTCACAGGCGATTCAACAAACACTTCGGAAGAGTCACCAAGCAGGACATTGTCAAAGTACCAGGACAAATTACCTTCTCCTGTTCCGGAAAGTTGCATCATTCCATCACATGGACTTGTCACGTCTTCACCTGCATTCACCAGAGGTAACTCCAATACAACCAAACGTACTGTGGAATCTGCTTCGCAGGTATTGTAAGAAACATGTGCATTGTAAATTCCGGTTTGATTGACCGTGATAATGTTTGTTGTTTCTCCGGTAGTCCAAAGAATGTCATCGAATATTCCGATCGCGGTGATCGTTGCAGAGTCACCTTCGCAAATCGTATCAGAAGAAAGAATGAGATTCAATGCGATTGTATTGTTGAGTGAAATAGAAATTTGATCGGAAAGAGCAGGGCAGAGGCCGGGAGCTGACGATTCAAATTGATAATCACCATCTGTAGTTGCGATGTAAGTTGGTTGTGTTGCACCGGCGATAGGCGCACCATTCAACAGCCATTGCACACTTCCGGTCGTGGATGCCTGCAATTGAACTGTACTTTCACATAATACCACATCGCTATCAGGAGAAATGGAAACTGGTATAGCGTTTTGCACGACAACAGTTATTGTATTTGAAGTAGCAGGACACGTTTCATTGATCGTTGAAGCGACATAATCACCCGATTGTGTTGCGCTGTATTGTGCAGTTCCTGCACCAACGATGACAGCGCCATCGAGTGTCCATTCGAAAGGACCAACACCAGTTGTATTTAAAGTAACCGATTCGCCGTCACAAAATGTTGTGGTACCATCTGCGCTGAGAACCAATGCCTGATTATCCTGCACATCAATATAGTTGCTGAAGACAAGACTGTGCGTGCCGCAGGAGTTGGTGATTTCAAGCGTTACATCGAATGTTCCCGGAGCGTCGTAACAAATGTTTGTCGGGTTTGCGTCGGTCGAAGACGCTGTGGTTGCACCTTCAAATGTCCATGCCCAGCTATCCGGAGCGATTGAACTCAGATCTGTAAATTGAATACATCCACCGGTGCAGATGATTTGTTCCGAACTGCTGAAGTCAATATCTGTTGCCGGCGTCACATTTACAACAATACTATTCGACTCACCGGGACAAAACGGACTGTTATTCGTTGCGTTGTAGGTTCCGGATTCCGTCACCACATATTGCTGTGCGTTTGCACCGGCAATGGCAACGTCGTCTTGTGTCCAGTTGTATGGACCGGGACCGGTTGCTTCCATAGTCACTGTTTCGCCTTCGCAGAAAGTGAGCGG
>JANOVT010000136.1:0-5416 GCA_031417525.1 Flavobacteriales bacterium
TGAGAAGCCAAACGCAGATGCGCATAGACGAGGAAGTAATAGGCAGAGACACAAGCGATCAAGCACAGGTAAGAAGAATTGGCGTTACCACATTACCAAACGAGAGTTATATCAATGTAGATACTTTCACAACCCAAGATGATAATGGTGATTTCTCAAGAGCATTTGCCCAACAAGTAGGAGGTGTTCAACCAAGTTCTGATAGACCTTTATTGCTTGTCTTAAAAAAGAATGTATCTCCATTAGGGAATTTACTAAGATATTTTCGTGAGTGTTTAGACACTTTAGGAAATGAATATGTTTTAAGAGTTGGTGAGAATGCGATTTTAAACAACCTTCCTTTACTTTTAATTGATGATGAAGCAGACCAAGCATCAGTAGATGCAAACCCTCAATTCAATGTAGATGTAGAACTTGACCCTACTGCTATCAATAGAAATATTAGACAACTACTAAATCTTTTTAATCAGAAAGCGTATATCGGCTACACTGCAACTCCATTTGCAAATATTTTTATTCAACACGAAACAGACCATTCAATTTACGGTAGAGATCTATTTCCTTCGTCTTTTATTATTTCAATGGAAGCACCGTCAAATTATTTCGGACCTGTTCAGGTCTTTGGGTTGAATGATAATGAAGAAGAAAGAGGTTACCCAATTCACATTTCAGTGAATGATGCTTCACAAGAACACTCAGTGTTTCTGCCGTTGAGACATAGAATGACTGATGTTCCGAATCACATACCTGATTCAATGAAAGAGGCAATTAAATCTTTCATTATTTCTTGTGCAATAAGAAGATTGAGAGGTCAAGGAAGTAAGCCAAACACAATGCTTATTCACTGCACCAGATATAAAGATATTCAAAACGCAATCGGAGTTTTTGTTGAAGAAGAATTTAACCGACTAAGAAGCGGCATTATAAATTCAGATTTAGATGTGCTTGAAGAAATCCGAATTCTCTTTGAAAGAGATTTTGTAAGAATTAGCAAAGCAATGGAAGGAGCAATTCATTCATGGGAAGAAGTAAGAGAAATTTTAAAACAATCAGTATTGAGAATGGAAAGAAGACCACATGTCATTAACGGAAGTTCAGGTGATATTCTTGATTACAAAAACAATGAAGACATAGGATACAGTGTAATTGCAATTGGCGGAGATAAGCTTTCAAGAGGATTAACATTAGAAGGACTTACAGTAAGTTATTTTACAAGAGCAAGTTCTTTGTATGATACACTTATGCAAATGGGCAGATGGTTTGGTTACAGGGCAGGATATGAAGATTTATGCAGAATATATTCAACAGACTTTCTATTTAGTTGGTATCGAGATATTTCAACTGCATTTGAAGTTCTTAGAAAAGATTTTCTTGAAATGATTCGACAAAAAGCAACGCCAATGGAATTTGGTTTAAGAGTTTTAGCACACCCTGATATGATGGCAACAAACGCAATGAAAATGCGACACACAACCACTCTACCATTAAGCTATAAAGGTAAACTTACCGAAACATCTTCACTTTCAGGTGAGAAATCTATCCTCATAAATAATTATAATGCCGTTGAATCTTTCATTCAATCTTTAAGTCAGTTTCCTTTGGACCCGAAAGAAAATAGCAGTTATTTATGGACAGAAGTTCCGAAGGAGGAAGTCATTTCATTTTTTAGGCAATACATTTCTTTCAGAGGTGCACCTGCTTCAAACACAGAAAGGATTGTTGAATTTATTAATAAGCAAGAAGAAGGTCAAAACCCGAATACAATACTCAACACTTGGAATGTTGCTTTGGCATCATTAATAAGAAATCCAACAGAGGAAAATGTTCAAGTTGGAGGGTTACCAGTAAAACCATTTACAAGGTCAATCAAAGATGTGTTCATCAACAACCGACTTTTTGTAAAAAGAATTGTGAGCAATGTTGATGAAAAAATTGACTTTGAAATTGAAACAACCGCATCCAGTGAAGAACTTAGAAAGTTAGAGCCAAGATTAAATAGACCACTAATAACAATCTATCCATTGCAAATTGAAAATTACAGAGCAACAGAAGATTTACCCGCTGAACTATTACCATTGGAAAAAATGCCATTCGGCTTTGCAATCAGTTGGCCAAACAACGACACTCTGAAACAGTCAACATACGACATCAATAGTGTTTATGAAGAATTAGAACTAACAAGCTATGATTGATTATCACAACATCTGGGAGTCAATAAATAATGAATCCAGCAGCAATCCATTGCAACCTCAAATTGCAAGACGGATTCCTTCAAGTGGTTTGTTTCCAGTTTTCGTTGCAACTGATTTCAGAAAAGGAATTCGTTTGCTTTACATCAAACTTGACGACGACCATGCTATTATCACTGATAATTTGCCACGATTCAGAGGACTGAAAATTTCAATCGCTTTTACATCACTTGGCGAATTCAATAATTCAGAGTTCATAAAATTCACTCAATCCATTCCAAACACTGACAACATTTTTGAATTAGTCATTTCTGATTTGTGCGACAAGATTATTCGTTTGCAGAATAGAATAAATCTCAATGCCACCATGACAAGAGTTTTGAATGAGTGGAAGCAATTTTTTGAGAAACAAGAAAATGAAATTCTTCCCATTGGAAGCCAGAAAGGACTTGTAGGAGAATTACATTTCCTAAGAGATTATTTATTTCAAAAATATTCGTTTCACGAATCACTTTTTTATTGGACTGGTTCAGAAAGAACAAATCACGATTTCCAAATAATCAATAATGCCATTGAGGTAAAAACAACTTCAAGCAAGCAGCACAAAAAATTTACAATCTCATCAGAGAGGCAACTTGACAGTACCGGACTTGAACACCTTTACCTTGCATTATTTGCTTTGAATCTTCACGCTAACATGCCTGACAGGACATTGCCAGCGCTCATACGAGAAATATACACACAGATACAAGACGACCCTATTGCAACATTTCAGTTGCAAATAAAATTGGCGAAGTATGGATACAATGAAGCACTTGCAGAAAAATACACAGTTGGCTTTTCTTTGTTTGACATGAAATTTTTTGAAGTAGCTGAAGGTTTTCCGAGATTGCTTCAAAGAAATTTACCAGATGGCGTTGGCGATTTAAAATACTCCGTGGTGCTTTCAGCTTGCACGCCTTTTGAAATCTCAACAGACATCATAAACCATATTTGAAAATGGAACTATCAGAATTTGCAGTTGAATTTTTAGAAGGTGCTTTGATTGCCGTTGAGGAAGAAAATATTTCTCAGGAGGATTCAATCACAAACGACATACTTGAATACTCTATTGATTCAGGTGAAGTGATTGCACATGAATTGTGTCATTACAAAGTGAGAGGAATAAAAATCAACGCATGGAATTATGACGAAGAAAATGAGGCGATTGATTTATTCGTAACCATTTTCAAGAGTGAACAACGGCTGACCAAAGTCTCTGACAAAGATGTCGCTGATGCTTTCAGTAAAGCGGAGAATTTTTTCTGGCAAGCAAGAGAAGGAAAACTTTCAGAAAAGGTTGATGAATCAGACACAACAGTTTTTGATTTGGTTCAGATAATTGAACAGACAAAAAACAATGTGAAGAATGTGAGAATTTTCGTTCTCACAAACGGACAGGCGTCACCTGACATAATACCTGATGCGAGAGAAGAGAAAGAAATTTACATTGACTTTCAATTGTGGGATATTGAAAGAGTTCATCAACAATATTTAATCCGTTCGGGCAAACAGAAAATTGAAATCGATTTTCAAACCGATTACAACCACAAACTGCAATGCCTTCACATGGACAAGGTGAGTGATAAAGTTGATGCTTACTTGGCAATCATTCCTGGACAAATTCTCGCAAAGATTTATGGCAAATACAGGCAAGGCTTGCTTGAAAAAAATGTAAGAACCTTTTTGCAGTTCAAAGCAAAAGTGAATCAGGGAATAAGAGATACTATCAGAAATTCACCTGATATGTTTTTTGCCTACAATAATGGTATTTCAACAACAGCGGAAAAAGTTGATGTTGAATTTGAAAATGATGTTCCATACATCACACGAATTGAAAACTGGCAAGTTGTAAATGGTGGACAAACAACCGCTTCAATTTTTGCAACATCAACTGAAAAGGACATCGATTTGACAAAGGTATTTGTGCAAATGAAAATTTCTGTTGTTTTGAAGCCGGAAGAGATGGGAGAAATAGTTCCTAGAATTTCAAGGTTCGCAAACACTCAAACAATAATCAAAGATTCAGATTTCAGTTCTAACAGTGAGTATCACGTTGCTATCGAGAATTTATCAAGAACCGAATGGATGCCAACTAAAACAGGAGGCAAAGCAACAAACAAATGGTTTTATGAGAGAGCAAGAGGACAATATCTTGATGAAAAATCAAAGCGAGCTGGAAAGGAAAATAAAGTATTTGACCGTGAGTATCCAAAGAAAAATAAATTTAGTAAAACAGATTTAGCAAAGTATGAAATGAGTTGGTGGCAAAGACCTTTTGATGTTGGCAAGGGAGCGGAAAACAACTTCAAACTCTTCACAAAAGAATTAAGTGGGCAGAAAAATGAAGTTACCAAAAAATATTATCAGCGTTTGATCGCAAAGGCAATTCTGTTCAAGGACATTGACGCAATAGTTGCAAAAAGAAAACTTGGCGGTTATAAAGCAAACATGGTTTCCTATTTACTCTCATTGCTGTCCTACAAGTCAAACAAGAAATTAAATCTCGACAACATTTGGGAAAATCAGCAAACCAGTGAAGCTCTGAACAATATGATTGAGCAAATGATTGATGTGGTTTGGGCACACATCAATACCCCTTCAAAGTCCGGAACAAACATTGGTGAGTGGTGCAAGAAAGCAGAATGCTGGCTGACACTGAAAGATAAATTCATTGATACAAATTCAATCAATGAAGAAATTAGAAAAGATACCGACACCTATGTTGAAAGCGATATGGTTGGGCAAGAGCTTTCACAACATGAAGCAAATATGATCGAGGAGGCAGGAAAAATAAGAGGTGCAGTCTGGTTTGCACTTTCAAAGTGGGCAAAGGAAAATAATCGCTTCACTCCTTTTGACAGAAAACTATCTTACAATCTTGGAGTGTTGGCAAACAGAAAAGCAGTTCTTTCTCCCAAGCAAGCAAAGAACGCATTGAGAATTTTAAAGCACGCAAAAGACGAAGGATTTGTATAATAGCATTAACTACATAAATAATAATTGCACAGTACTTAACCCGCAGATTTTTTTTTCAGAGAACGAACATCTTCTATTAATGGCAGTATCCGCACCTATGCGCAGGAAATCAAAAAACTTCTCGAAGAAAAGGTACTATCTCATGAAGTGTGTAAGTAGAGAAGTTGTTCTGAAATTTTTGACCCTTTCAAAGGTCAAAAAAATTTCGG
>JANOVT010000137.1:0-24155 GCA_031417525.1 Flavobacteriales bacterium
CATCCGATTGATCTAAACGACCTGATACCTCAAACTCGCCATTTTCGTAAACTTTTCCAAGATCTTGTGTGGCAATAAAGCAACAAGAATCAATGTTAGCAAGGTCAATGATGTTGAGAGCTCCAGATCCAATGATTGAATGACTAAGTGGATCAGAAGTATCGCGGATAAGGATCTTCATCCACGGTGGTGATTTGAAAATGCCATTTCCGATTGAATATGCCTGAGACATCAATTCAGTCATGCCATATTCACTATGAATGGACTCCAGATCGAATGCTTTTTTGAGTTTCTGGGCCACGTCTTCACGGGTTAATTCTTCGCCACGGCCTTTCATACCGCCGGTTTCCATAATAATCGTTTTTTTGAGCGGGAATGGATGGCCAGCGGCAAAATCCAATAGTGCGTAGGTAACCCCGATTAGAAGTGATTTCTGACCCGAAGCTTCGTTCTTCTTTAGAATTTCCGCAAGTTCTTCATGTTCATAAAGGAAAAATCCGCTGAGTTCATTTTCGGAAGAATCAATAAGTTTTTGTACCATGTGTATGAGTGAGGAGCCCGTCCTTTCTAGGTAGGACGGGAGTAAACCCAGAATCACATATTCAGATGGAGAACCATAAAACTGTTCAAAAATGCGTGTAAATATTCGCTCGTATTGACGAATGCTTCGAACAAAGTGTTTTGACTGCACAGTTCCAGTTGTAGCGCTGCTAGAGAAAACCATTTCCTCCTGAAACTGACCAGTTTTAACGATGTGGTTTTTAAAAAAAGAAATCGGTAGAAATGGAATTTTTGATAAAGAATCCACTTCTTCCCACACAATCTTCAGGCTATCAGAGAAGTTATGATACAGCAAATTGTTCTCATATTGATATTTCGCAACGTCTAAAATCAGTTGATCAGCAGGATCACCGGGCTTCAGTTTTATAATGCGATGAAAGAGTTCAGAACTTTGCATGTCAATTTTTTTGGAAATGGCAAATAAAATTATTTAGCTTTGAGGATCATGAAAAGAATCTGGTTTTTGTTGGTTACGGTGTTCCTGATAATCGGCTGTCTCAAGAAGAAGGAGCTGCCAGATGAGCCCGTCATTTCTTCACAAACCTTCGATATTAGTGGCGATTCAGCCATTCTCAAATTAAACTTTAGCGACGGAGATGGTAATTTCGGATTGGAAGATGGCGATACCTCCGGACTTTTTGCACCTTGTCTGCGACGTAAATTTAACTTGTACGCGGAATATTACGAGATGCAGAATGGAAATTGGGTGCACATCATCATAGACCCATGCGATGAGGTTCCCGATGGAGACGTCCCTTTTTACAATCGCGTTCCTTGGGTGAAACCAACAGGGCAGAATCAGGCGCAGGAAGGTGAGATTAAAGTTGTCATGCAGGATTGGTACTTACCAAGCGACTATGATACCATCAAATTCGAGGTGAAAATTGTGGATCGTGACATTCATGAAAGCAATACGTTAACGATTGGGCCTTATATAAAGCAATAAATGGAGGTCGGTCGGTCTGTGCAGAGAGTTTGAGGACCCGCTTGGGTGCCACAGCTTTTTATCGGTGGTCAGTTGAAAAATGGCGTTTTATTTTGGTCCAACCAATTGAATTTCGTCACAATTTGCGGCAACCTTATCACAATCTTATCGTCTATTACATTGGATTGCAAAAACTAACACGTAGGAAACCAAAAATTCATTCTTATGAAAAACACTAGCATTTTCCAGATAATACTGGATGATTACGCAGGTTATTTCGCCCTGGCTCTCTTCTTAACTATCATAGGCGCAGTCGGTGCTGCCAAATTATTTGCCAAGGCGAATCGTCCGTGGCTCGCCGCCTTTGTTCCTATCTGGAATGTGATTGTTGTGCTGAGAATTGTCGGCAGACCGGCCTCTCACATCGCATACTTCCTTGTTCCATTCTATAATATTTATTTTTTCTTCCGGCTGTGCGTTGAATTGGCGCAAAGTTTCGGGAAGTACACCGTTGTGGACTACGTTTTCGTCTGCATTTTCAATGTGTTTTACATTTTGAATCTTGCATTGGCGTACAACGAAGAATACCATGGTCCGGTGTATGGAAAAGACTTGAAAAACGTGCAGGAAGGAAAACCTGCATTAGTTTAGATTTTTGGTTTCATAATCTGAAGGAACAAAGCCCCGTCGTGAGATGGGGCTTTGTCATTGCCGGCACTTGCACTAATATCGTAACGTAAATTGGAATTCACGTAACATATTCCCAATTGAAAATAATCTTCTTTGTTAGTGTATTTTCATAGAACAACTTTATGACTCATCGGATTTTTTATTATTTAGTATGCATAGGGCTGCTGGCAGGCAATGTCAGAATGTGTGCACAGCACGACCATCTGTCACATCTCGGTCTTATCGGCGAACTCGCCTACCATAAATCACAAGCTGAGAATCACGCTTTGCGCATTTTCAATCATCAGTTACTGCCAGATTCGGTGAAGAGTGAAATGGTTACCCGCTACAATTCACTGCGTGTAGCATATGAAACCATCATTCTTCAACTGGTATCTGACATTCATACTAAAAGTCGTTGGTATTACATCAAAAACCTGGATAAATACTTCTACAAAGGGAAGATCAAGAATCGCGAGAAGGTGAAATATTTTGTAGAAAATTGGGCTCAGGTCATCAAGATATACGACCATGTGATGAGCTATCCAAACAAACCCTATCTGGATAAATTACAGATTGAATACCTCAATCTTCAAACTGACAAGGTCGAACTCATCGATAAAAAGCAGGAGGCCATGTCAGGTGTTAAGCTCAATCCACTTGATCCTGTTGGAAGTGCTACGTCTGTTTTCAGTATTTACAAAATTATTGGGTTGCGAAACGACATGCGAGTCGGCAATGTTACTGTTATGCTCAACGCGGTTCGTTTGAGGCACGCTGCTGAATTAGTGGCTGATTACAATGAACCAATGAAGATAAAAATGATTGATGGTGAAAATGGCAACGCTGGTAAATAAATCGATATGCAAAACGCGTATTGGTTACATTGAATCTGTTTACATCTTCGATGTAAACAAGATTGACGTCAATAAACCGCTGAATGTTTGCTTCAGAACAAGAATGCACAATTGCGATAGGAAGAATTTCATGGCCGTCTCGCCATCTGAAAATTAACAGAGCATAAAAAAAGGCTGCCCGAAAAGACAGCCTTTTAAAAAAACCATGAAAATTTTAGTATCTGTATTGATCGTTTTTGAACGGCCCATTCACATTTACGCCGATGTAATTCGCTTGACTTTCGGTCAGTTTTTCCAATTCTACACCAATTTTTTCCAGGTGAAGCATGGCTACTTTTTCATCAAGATGTTTTGGAAGAACATACACTTTGTTTTCATAAGTGCCATGATTGTTCCAAAGCTCCAATTGCGCAAGTGTTTGGTTGGTGAATGAATTACTCATTACAAATGATGGGTGCCCTGTAGCACAGCCGAGATTCACTAGACGACCTTCAGCAAGAACAATGATGTCTTTGCCATCGATGGTGTATTTGTCCACCTGTGGTTTGATCACATCTTTTGAAGTGCCATAATTGTCGTTCAACCAGGCCATATCAATTTCATTGTCAAAGTGACCGATGTTACAAACAACAGCATTGTGTTTCATTGCTTTGAAATGGCGATCAACAATGATATTGTGATTTCCGGTAGCCGTGACTACGATGTCTGCTTCTTTAATAGCAGTATCCATTTTTTTCACTTCATAACCTTCCATTGCAGCTTGAAGTGCACAGATTGGATCGATTTCAGTAACGATCACGCGCACACCTGCATTGCTGAGGGAGTCAGCTGAACCTTTTCCTACATCCCCGAAACCGGCAACAACGGCAACTTTGCCAGCCATCATCAGGTCAGTGGCGCGACGGATAGCATCTACAAGAGACTCACGGCAACCATATTTGTTATCGAATTTACTTTTTGTAACCGAGTCATTGATATTGATCGCAGGCAGCATCAATGTTCCATTTTTCTCGCGCTCATATAGGCGAAGAACACCGGTAGTGGTTTCTTCAGAGATACCACGGATCCCGGCAACGAGTTCAGGATATTTATCAAAAACCATGTTGGTGAGGTCACCACCGTCGTCAAGAATCATATTGAGTGGCTGGCCATCTTTGAATGCGTTCAAAGTTTGCTCAATGCACCAGTCGAACTCTTCTGCATTCATTCCTTTCCAGGCATAAACCGGAATTCCTGCGGCGGCAACGGCAGCTGCGGCATGGTCCTGAGTAGAGAAAATGTTACATGAGCTCCAGCTAACTTCAGCGCCAAGTTCAGTCAGCGTTTCAATCAAAACAGCGGTTTGAATGGTCATGTGCAGACAACCTGCGATTCTGGCTCCTTTCAAAGGTTTTACTGTTCCGTATTCTTTGCGAAGACTCATCAGTCCGGGCATTTCTGCTTCGGCCAATTTGATCTCCTTGCGACCCCACTCAGCGAGGGTCATATCTTTCACTTTGTAAGCATTCACTTTTTCTGCGGTTTGAGTACCCATTTGTATCTGATATTGTGTTTATTATGTTGCTAAAAAGAGCGCGCGAAGATACCCAATTTTGGTTGTTTATTGCAAACTTATTCGCAAGGAATCCCCGGGGAAGACTCAAACAAATTATGCCGCTTATTGTTCAAAGAAATTTTACGGATCAAAACACCACGCTTGTTTTGTGGAAGGTGACTGAGCCAACTCTGTCACTTCTTGATCTTGCTTCGCAAGATGGCAGAAGTATGTCAGAAGTTAATTCTATCGTATTGGAGAAAAGAAAGCGAGAATGGCTCAGTACGCGAATATTGTTAAATCATCTCCGACTTGGAGCTGAATTGAAGAATCTGGAAAATGGCAAGCCGTATCTCGCTGATGGTGGTCACATTTCTATTTCACATTGCGAAGATTTGGCAGGAGTCGTGATTTCAGATCATCCCATAGGCCTCGATATTCAACGACCTGAAGAAAAAATGAGGAGAATTTCTTCCAGGTTTTGTAATGAAACAGAATTGACAGATGCGGCTAACTCTGAGGATCCGCTCACCTATATGTCGATGATTTGGTCTGCCAAAGAAGCGGTATTTAAGTATTTCGGCGAGCACGTTCATTTTGCCGAAGATCTTCAGATGAAAAAATTTGCACTTGAAGATCGCCTTCTGGAAATTCAATATTCCGGAATTCATGGCCAACAGATTTTCAGATTGATCCATGAAAGTATGGACAATTTTCACATCATTCACACATAATAGTATTCATTTGCAACAGCGTTACTGGAATTTCAGTCTTAGGTTAAAAATCCATTCATATGAAGTGTTTTCTACAAATTGTTTTTATCAGTCTTACTTCACTATTGACTGCCCAACAAAATTTGCAGCGTGCAACTGGAACATATCTGGACGACCTTCCGGGCAAAGAATCGTTTGGCGGCAACCGCGACGTGATTTGGTCTGAGGACTTCAGTAACGGCATTGATGGAGAATGGCTAAATTCAGAAGCAGGGGGCGTTGCTTTTTGGGAGTTTCGAGGGCCATTAACTGATCCGAATCTAGAAATCGGAACACGAGGTTCCTGTTTACCGGTGGGCACACAAGGTGATCCAATTGCAAGCCCTACATGGGACAATGGATTTGTGATTTTTGATTCGAACTGGTGGGATAATCCCAACAATCCATGTTCACCGGAGAACTTTGGAACCGGTCCGGCACCCGGTCCGCACCTGGCCATGCTTACTTCACCATCCATTGATTTGTCTGGTCATTTATCGGTGGCATTAATTTTTAATCAATACATGAAAATGTATGAAGGCGAGACCCGCATCGAAGTCAGTGCGAACGGAGGGCCTTGGAACATCGTCTTCACCACTCCGCAAATTCCAAATCCGACATTGACAAACGATCAGCAATATGTTCAGATCAGCGCATTTGCCGGAGGACAATCAGATGTGAAAATTCGTTTTGTGTTTGATGGGTTGTATTATTTCTGGCAACTGGATGACTTGACAATTATTGACACCTATACCAATGATCTGGCCACCCGAAACAGCACTTTTGGAGATTTTGATCTTTTCGATATATCTCATCCAACAGGATACGAGTTTATGGAGTACAGCAAGTACCCGGATGAAATGGCACCTTTGTTGAAATTTTCCACGCAGTGTGATAACCTTGGAGGTGCAGCTCAGACAAATTGCAGACTGAATGTGAATGTCCTCGATGAATCAAACAATGTGATTCATTCGACACAAACTGCTGAGGGTTTTGTCATTCCTTCCGGCAGCGGTATGGAGCTCAGGGCAGGGAGTTTTCAATTGCCCTCAGACATCGGTCAATATCGCATCGCATTTGAAACGAGTCAGGATGAAACGGAAGAATTCGAGGCAAATAACAGGGACACTTTGACGACAATCATCAACGATGTGCAATATGCACGTGACCGGTATTTTACATCTGCTGTTTTTTTGGGGCCACCTGAATTTGGAAATTCCCAGTATGAAATTGGAAATATTTTTCTTGTAACAACACCTGATCTCACTTGTCATTCGCTTTCTGTGGCAGTTGGCATTGGCAGCTCAACTCCCGCAACCATCTATGGAGCGATTTATAGTTATGATTTTAGTGCTCTCACTCCTGCGATTTTGATTGCAACAACACAAACTGTTGAATTGACACCTGCGATGTTTAATTCTTATGGAGATCAGATCCTGACCAATCTCGTGTTTGATACGCCGGTGGCAGTGGAGGAAGGAGTTTCTTATTTTGTTGCAGTTGGAAGTGAGCAAGGATCAGAATTTTTCGTTTGTGGATTGAGTGGAGATGCGTTGGAGTTTACGGCATTGGTAAAATATTTTCCGGATAACTGGTTTACTCTGGATCGTATCCCAATGGTGCGTATGAATTTTGGACCGTTTGATGGAGTGAATGAAATTAAAACAGGAAACCCATCGCTTTCTATTTTTCCTGTTCCTTCTCAAGATATCATCAATGTTTCAGTGAAAGATTGGATGCATGAGGATTTCAATCTCATCATCACAGATCATACAGGCAGAACAGTGGACATGAAGACATACAAAAAGAATCACATGGAATCTATTCAAGTAGATGTAAAAAATCTGACTACCGGTATGTATGATCTGGTGATTTACTCGAATAAGAAGCGCGCTCATGCTCAATTTATCAGACAATAATCGCGAACCACGAAATAATTTTCACAAGGAACCAGAACGATGTCTGTCAAATCAAAAATAGCCGGTATCTATGCGGGGATTGTTCAAAAGAAAATAAGGCGTGAAGCATTGCGAAGCTGCGAGAATCAGAATGCTGTTAAAGACAATTTGATACATTCAGCATCGAAAACAGTTTTTGGAAAGGATCATCATTTTTCTGAAATAAAAACATACGAAGAATTCAAATCTGCAATTCCGATTCGTGACTATGAATCACTCACGAACTATATTGATAGATGGAAAAGTGGTGAGCGGGATGTGCTGTGGCCGGGCATTCCAAAATATTTTTGTAAAACGAGCGGCACCACGAGCGGCACGAAATACATTCCTTTAACGGATGCTTCGCTGCCCAATCACATCGACACTGCGCGAAATGCACTGTTGTGTTACATGGCGGAAACAGGCAAGACGGATTTTGTGAATGGCAAAATGATTTTTTTACAAGGAAGTCCGAAGTTGGATGTCCTGCCTTCTGGAATTCCTTACGGAAGACTTTCCGGCATTGTGGCGAACCATGTGCCGGCTTATTTGCAAAAGAATAGAATGCCGAGTTATACCACGAATTGTATTGAAGATTGGGAAACAAAAGTGCAGGCCATCGCGGATGAAACGATCAGAGAAGATATGTCTTTGATCAGCGGAATTCCAACCTGGGTGCAGATGTATTTCGAAATTTTGCTGAAGAAATCTGGAAGAAATTCTATTCAGGAGTTGTTTCCGAATTTTAATCTCTTCGTATACGGCGGTGTCAATTTTGATCCTTATAAACGAAGGTTTGAAGAACTGATCGGAAAAAAAATCCCGGTCATTGAATTGTTTCCGGCGAGTGAAGGGTTCATTGCTTATCAGGATAGTCAGCAGACGGAAGGACTACTCCTCAACACCAACTCAGGAATTTTTTTCGAATTCATTCCTGCGGAAAATTATTTTGACCAAGATCCGATACGCTTGTCGTTGAGTGATGTGAAGATCGGCTTGAACTACGCACTTATTCTATCGAGCAATGCCGGACTTTGGGGTTATAGCATTGGGGATACAGTAAAATTTGTTTCGCTGAATCCTCCGCGGATCAAAGTGACCGGCCGCATCAAACATTTCACAAGCGCCTTTGGTGAGCACGTGATTGCCGAGGAAGTAGAAAAAGCAATGAGTGAAGCATGCCAACAACTTGGTATTACCATTTCTGAGTTTCATATTGCTCCCATGATCACTCCTTCCGAGGGACTTCCTTATCATGAGTGGTTCATTGAATCGGACAAACTTCCCGAAGATTTGAGTCCATTACGTTCGATCATCGACAATAAAATGAAAGAACAGAATGTTTACTATAGAGATCTCATCAACGGACAAGTTCTTCAGCCTGCCATTTTGCGGATTGTAAGGAAGGGTTCATTTAATGAGTACATGAAATCTGCCGGTAAGCTCGGTGGACAGAATAAAGTTCCCCGTCTGGCAAATGACAGGACTATAGCCGACGCTCTGTTAAAATCAGTGGAACGTTAAAGATAAGTGCGCGAGAATGGCAATGAAATTTCCATGCTTCATACTTCTGCTTCTAATTTGTTTTGGCATCAAAACGAATGCTCAAATCGAAATTTTGCCTACTTCTTTGCACTACGGAACGACCGATCCTGAAACAGAATGGGTCATTGATGTTCATATCAAAAACAATGGTTCTAAGAAGGATTTTTTGTTACGTAATACTTTTTCTCACGAGTATGAAGTACTCTTCACTTCGAAAACAATTTTACCGGATAGTTCGATCGTCATGCGAGTAAAATTTTCACCAAGGGTCAAAGGAGTTTACAAAGAAAAAATCGAGTTGTATTTTGCATCTATGAATGAGCCGATCATTCTTCCTGTGAATGCAATGGTCGTATATCAAAATCCGGATGATCATATTCCTTGTCCGAATTTCTCGAAGCAGGTAGCCGATTGTTGTCCCGATAATTTTTTTATGGTGGAGGTCATTGACGACACAGATGGCAAGGGCATCGTCGGTGCAGAGGTAAAGATTTCCGAAGAAAGTATCAATCGGATGAAATTGAAAACGCTCCCGGATGGAAAAGTAAGCAATCAAATTCCGATTGGTTATTATGGTATAGAAGCAACACATCCTGAATACGAGTCAGCGAAACTGGAGTCCTACATTAATCATCACAAAGCCTATTTTAAATTCAGGCTCCAAAGAAAAATTCCGCAGACTGTTTTGGGACAAGACACTTTGGCGTTGGTGGAGCAAGAGCCCGAAGTGATTCCTATGAATGCAGAATTGCTGGATGAATCCTTATACGCACCGAATAACGTTGTTTTTCTACTGGACGTATCTTCAAGCATGTTGCAGGGTGAAAAACTTGCGTTGATGAAAGGTGCGCTTCAGCAACTCACTGATGTTTTACGAAGTCAGGATAAAATTACCTTGATCAGTTATGCGGCTGAGGCTGCGGTGTTATTGCAAACAACCACTGGAGATCAGCACAATCAAATCAAGGCCATCATCAGTGAATTGCACGCGGATGGTTCAACCTCAGGAGAGAAAGGCTTTAAAGCGTCCTATGAAGTTTTGAGAAAGGAGTTTTTATCTGGTGAGGCAAACAATCAATTGGTTGTTATCACAGACGGAGCTTTTCAGCCTGAAGATCAGGTGCGAATCAACAAGCTTGTAAAAAAGTCATCAAAAAAAGGAATTACTACATCCATTGTTGGAATACAATGCGCTTCATTTGCAAATCAGAAGCTCAGTGAAGTGAGTACAATCGGAGGTGGATCTTTTTTGACTGTTACAGGCGAAGAAGATTTACAAGTGCTGATTGAAGAATTGAAACGACGTTCAGCAAAGTGAAAAACGAAAAGCATTACCTTATTGGCATAGCTGGTGGAAGTGGTTCCGGGAAAACGAGTTTCCTCAGGGAACTGATGAATCATTTCACTAAGGAAGAAGTCGCATTGGTGTCTCAGGATAACTATTATCATCCAAAACATTTGCAGACGGCCGACGAGAATGGTGTGCTGAATTTTGACTTGCCGACTTCCATCGATCGGGTTCATTTTTATGATGACATGATGCGTTTGTCGAATAATGAAACCATTGAAAAACTAGAATACAACTTCAATAATCCGCTGTGGGAGCCTCTGAAAGTGATTGTGCAACCCGCGCCAATCATTATCATGGAAGGTCTTTTTGTTTTCCACTACGAAGAAATCAGGAAACAATTGGACTTTATGGTGTACATCGATGTACATCATGATGAAAGATTGCAGAGGAGAATCAAACGTGATGCACAGGAAAGAGGATTCCCGGAACATGAAGTGCGATATCAGTGGCAGAATCATGTGCGGCCGGCAGAAGAAAGATACCTTGATCCATTCATTCCGGAATGCAATCTTGTGGTCGACAATACGGTGCACTACCGCGAAGGACTTATTAAATTAGTAGAGAACATTCGGACAGAACTAAAATCCATTGGAACGTGAAGAAAATTTATCATTTAGGATCTTGCACAACATGTCAACGCATTTTAAAAGAATGGGGCAAAAAGATCAAAGATTTCGAAATGCAGGAGATTAAAACGGAAGCGATTACTCCGGATCAGATCGATGAGATGAAAAAGCTTGCAGGAAGTTATGAAGCACTGTTCAGTCGGATTGCGTTGAAGTATCGTTCACTTGGATTGAATGAAAAAAAGTTGACAGAGAAAGATTATCGAAAGTACATTTTGGGGGAGTATACGTTTCTGAAGAGACCGGTCATGATCAATGGCACAGAAATATTTGTTGGGAATGCACCAAAAATTGTTGCAGCAGCCAAGGAATCTCTCAAATGAATAAAAGTGCAATAGCTCATTTCGCACTCGCAGGAGCAGCATTGATCTATGGCGCAAACTACATCATTGCCAAGTCCGTGATGCCGGATCCTATCGGAGCCAATAGTTTCATTGCCCTTCGGGTCATCGGCGCATGTATTCTTTTTTGGATCGTAGCTTTCAAGAGGATATCAATTCCAAAAAGAGAGGATTGGTGGCGATTTATCCTTTGCGCTATCACCGGCGTTGCAACGAATCAACTTCTTTTTTTTAATGGATTATCGTTGACATCTCCTGTTAATGCTAGTATCATCATGACCAGTAATCCAATATTGGTGATGGTGATCAGTGCAATTGCATTAAAACAAAAAGTGACACTACAGAAATCATTCGGAATATTATTGGGCGCAGCCGGTGCGATCACCTTGTTATGGTTAAGTAGTTATGATCTCACCAAACAAAGTTCTGTCAAAGGTGATTTGTTCATATTGATCAACAGCGTTTCCTGGGCATTTTATCTTGTATTGATAAAACCATTGATGCATAAATATCATCCATTGATGATTACTGCGTGGGTTTTTCTGATTGGCATTTTTCTGGTATTTCCATTCGGTGGTATCGGCATGCAAGCCATTGAATGGGGGAGTCTTACACATTGGCAATGGTTCAGTATTCTTTATGTGATCATAGGAACTACCTTTCTGACATACCTTTTCAATATGATTGGAGTGCACCGTCTTTCGCCTACTGTAGCGAGTTCGTACATTTATTTTCAGCCAATGCTCGCCGGAGTGTTTGCATTTGTTTTCTCGAAATTTCTCGACAAAGACTTTACCGGAGATATTACATGGATGAAAGTTTTTTGCGCGGTACTCATTT
Source organism: Flavobacteriales bacterium (assembly GCA_031417525.1). Lineage (GTDB taxonomy): Bacteria > Bacteroidota > Bacteroidia > Flavobacteriales_D > Sanyastnellaceae > JAIBBG01. The sequence continues at coordinate 11,939 of JANOVT010000137.1, forward strand.
TTGCCGGTGTGTTTATAGTGAGTAAAAGCGATGAGGCATATGCAGAGAAGTAGTTTTTATCGGATTAGCGTTTAAAGTCTAATGGCAATGAAACCACAAAGGTCTCTAAGAAATTTCACACGAAGAATCACAAAGGCTTTCTCTTTTGAAAATCTGAATTAGTCTTCATTGCCTTGCGCGCATTACAAAGAGCCACCTGTTGACATGATTAGCCCGCTCTTGCAAACTAAGTTGTTTTATTGAATTTCATTTTGCTCAGGATCGATGTTGTATTTCTTCGCTGAATGAATAAATGACGCAATAAAGATCTTGTGTTCTTTGTGTGAAATTTCTTAGAGACCTTTGTAGTTTCAAGCACTTGCATTCTAAAACTTTAATCCGATTTTTTATTCAAGATTTCGTCATTAAAACTTCAACGAAATTCCTAATGAGTAATTTCTTCCAGCCTGCGGATAATAGAAAATTTCTGTCACCCTTGTTACATTGATGTAACTGTATGTGTAGCCATTGGACGAATACACTTCCCCAAGAATATTGTTTACCCACACGTTGAGCTGCAGATCACATGTTTCAGTGGAGATGATGTGGTAAGAAACACGAAGATCATTCACCAGGTAAGGAGCAATGGTGAGGCGCTCATTCTGTGTATTATCAAGGTATTGTTTGCCGACATATTTAGTCATCCAGGCCGCTTCCAAAAATTGTGATTTCGATTTATTCCATATGCGATAGAGCAGTTGTGCGCTTCCACTTACCGAAGGCGAAAATGCAATGTCTGTGTTCTGATGACTTATTGCCACTACATCATAGTCGTATGTGTAAATGGATTCAGTGAAGGATTTGATTTTGTTCTGACTCAAAGTCGCATTACCGGAAAATGAAAAATCAGGAGTAAAAAGATAGGACCCTGTAAATTCAAGTCCTCTGCGGAAACTGCTGCTGACGTTGGTTCGCAGCGGTGCACCGACATCATTCAATTCACCCGTTAAGACCAATTGATCTTTGTAGTTCATGTAATAACCATTCAACGTAAAATTGAATTTGTTGCCTGAGATTTTGTAACCCAGTTCCAGATCCGTCATGTATTCCGGTTTCACCAAACTGTCATTTATAGCATCAACAAAATCATTTCTGTTCGGTTCTTTTCCTGCCTGCGCTATGGAAGCGTAAGCGCTGCTTATCGCATTGATTCTATAATTCAATCCAAACTTTGGATTAGAAAAAGTCAAGTTTTTTTTCACATTGTATGCTCGCAGATCGTTGTCCACTCCTGACGTGGTGTAATTGACGTTTCTTATTTGCAGATCAGCATACAGATCCAATGATTTGCCAACGGTGAAAGTATTTTTCCAATACACATTACCATCACGCTTAAGACTCTTGCCAGCATAGTAGTGATCGCCGATGGCACTGTTTCCAGCAAATTCCATCCAGGCGAGTTCACCAAAATGTTTGCCTCGGTATTCATTGTACGCACCGCCAAATACGGATTCCCAATTGGCTTTTTGATAAACGAATGATGCAACAGTTCCATAAAAATTATTTTTCAGATATCTTCTTCTTACAAGGTCAGTGGCTGAAATGGTAGAATTGGTATCGATAATGATATCCGCGAGTCCGTAGGAAGAAAAGTCCTGATCAGTTTTAAATTCTTCGTAGTACCCTTCTCCATGGGTAAAATGTCCGGAGAGATTCAGTCTGAAGTAATTGCTGAATTGATGTGACAAATGGAGTTGTGCATGATTCTGTCCGTAGTTGTCCACCTGATTTTTGTATTGGTAAAAGTTGTAAGTTCTGCCGGCGTTAAGCAGATTGTCGGCTTGTTTGACGCTGTAATAATTCCTCACAGCGAAATTCGCAATGCTGTCTACATTTCCTTCCAAAACAGAAACGGGAGTGCCATTCCATGATTGATACGTGATCTCCTTCCCTCCGAATATAGTCGCCTTGAGTGTGGTTTTGTTGTTGACATATGACGCTTCCATAAAGAATGATTTCAGATCAGACGAAGCACGGTCGATGTATCCGTCGCTGGAAATACGAGACAATCGACCTTCGAGTGTAAAATGATTCCTCAGCAGTCCTGTTCCGAACGCTACATTATTTTTCATTGTATTGAATGAACCGAATACATTGTTCGTCTCAGCATACGGTTTTGTTTGTATGCTACGTGTTTCAATTTTGATAGCACCACCAAATGACGATGAACCATTAGCACTCGTTCCTATTCCGCGTTGCACCTGAATATTGTTTGCACTACTTCCGAAATCAGGTGTGTTCACCCAAAATACTTGTTGACTTTCAGGATCGTTTAGTGGAATACCATTGATGGTCACATTGATTCTCGAAGGATCGCTACCTCGAATCCAGGAACTGGTGTAACCAATGCCATTGCCTGCATCACTCGTTGCAATGAGTGATGGTGTGAATCGAAGTAAGTAGGGGAGATCCTGGCCATTGTTGAGTGGTTCAATATCCTTTGATTCAATCTCTGCATAAGTCATGGGAGTTTTTGTCGTGGCTCTGGTACCCTCAATATTAATTTGTGGGTATTCGCCGGGGTAAACTATGGAAGGACCAATGTCCATGGGGTACTCACTCAGCAGGATGTCATATTGCCTTACTACACCAGATACAATTTCTATTGTAAATGTTATTTTTGAATAACCGATGTAGTTGCATTCAAACTCATAGATCCCCGGCGGAATATTTTTGATTTCATACGCTCCATCCAGATCGGAAGTGGTGCCGAGATGCAGCGAGGACAAGATAACTGTGCAGAAAACAATGGGTTCATTCGTTTTCGAATCGAAAATTTTACCGCGTAGCGTGCCCGATTGACCGAAAATGTTTGATGCAAAAAACAGCAACAAACTGAAGCATGTAATTCTCATGTTGGTTGACATCTATAATAAATCTGTCAGCCGGCCAGGGTAGCCGACTGTTGTCTAGCTACCACTTTGTTCTTCCTTGGCGGCATTACCCGCCCAGGTTCAAAGGGTATAATCTCAGTCCCGCAATGGGGACACCCCTGTGAGAAATGCGCTGCAAGGTTAGGGCTAAAAATCGGATGAGAGATAAAAAATTGAACTTTCCTTTTTTGTACAGAGATCAGAAGTCAGAGGACAGGAGTCAGATGACAGAAATCAGAGGTCAGAAAGGTCGGTCATGTAGATCACTCACTTTAGTTTCAGGGAAATTTATGATCCATATATTCGTCAATGATGAGAGCGCAGCATTCTTCCCAGTCTCACAAATTTTAATGTATTTTTTTATAGAGAAAAACAACTCAGAAAGCCACTATGAAATAAATGGAGTTCCTCATGTTTCTGACATCTGATCTCTGACATCTGATCTCTGACTTCCGACCTCTCGCCTCTATCCACCTAGCTTCTATACACCGACCGTTCCTCTTCATCATGGTACATACTTACATAACTATTGTAGCGCGAAGGAGAAATTTCGCCGGACTCAAGTGCTTTCTGAACCGCACATCCCGGCTCGTTCAGATGAAGGCAGTTGTGGTATTTGCAATTTGGCAACAATTGAAAAAATTCAGTGAAATGATGATGCAATTCATCTTTTGGAATATCTACCAAACCAAATCCTTTGATGCCAGGAGTATCGACCACATAACCACCGATGGGCAGTTCATGCATTTCTGCAAACGTGGTGGTGTGCTGACCTTTGTTACTTGCCTCACTGACTTCACCAATACGCAAATCTTTGCCGGGAATAAAATGATTGATGAGCGAAGACTTGCCGGTTGCGCTATGACCACTGATGAGTGTAATTTTTTTTGCGAGTAATTTTTCTAGAACATCTAATCCGACTTTGCTTACGAGCGAAGCACGAACAACCGGAAATCCGATTTTTTCGTATACAGATATTAGCTCTTCCACATCCTCCAATTCATCCTTATCGTATTGATCCATTTTATGGAAAATGAGTACTACAGGAATTTGGTAGGCGTCAGCAGTTACCAGAAAACGATCAATGAATCCAGGCGTTGTTTGAGGTCTGGTGATCGTGATGACTAGAAATGCCTGATCAAGATTGGCGGCTATAATTTGTGCTTCTTTCGAAAGATTGACGGATTTCCGAATGATATAGTTCTTGCGCTGATGAATGTGGGTGATGTTTCCTTCGCTTTCGTTTTCGATATCGAAATCAACGATATCACCTGCAGCAACAGGATTTGTTGTCGAGCGACCTTCCAGACGGATTTTACCTCGCACCTGACATTGATATGTCTTGTGATCGTTTCCTCTTACTTCATACCATTTTCCGGTGGACTTTATAACGAGGCCTTTTAACATGCTGCAATTTCGATATTATTTCCTGGAATGGAATTAGTGCTTTTAGCAAGACCAGGATTCAGAAGTGATTCACATCCATGCATCACAAAGTACCAGAAATGTTAATCAATTCGCCCCGGATACGCATGAGTTTGTCGATCAGAATATTTCCGGTTTCCACTTCGAGGGAGGCACGCATGGCATTTTTTGCTCCATCCAAAGTGAATCCTTTCTCCTTGACCAGATGATGAATTTTTTTAAAAAGCTCCAGGTCTTTTTTAGAATAGACACGATTGCCTCTTGCATTTTTTTTAGGATGCAATTGTGGAAATTCTTTTTCCCAAAAACGAATGAGTGATGCATTGACATCAAACATTTCAGCTACTTCGCCAATGGAGTAGTAAAGCTTTTCGATCTCGAATGTTTTTGAATACATAGAAGTGGTTAGGTTAGTCAAATGATTGGTTGGCATTAGCGGCGCGTTGCAACATGTCTTCGTATTGCTCAGGTGTGATATCGCTGTAAAAATAAAAAGCAGGATCCACCTTCACACCATTTTTAATGACTTCATAGTGCAGGTGAGGTCCGGTGGAAGTACCCGTGTTGCCTACATAACCAATCACCTGCCCGCGTTTGACTTTTTCTCCTGCTCTCACTGCTACGCGACTCATGTGCGCATACAACGTTTCATATCCGAATCCATGTTGAATGACAACGTGGTGGCCGTATCCCGAAAGTTTACTGTCGACAGCTTCAATGATACCATCGCCTGTTGCGTAAATTTCAGTTCCGGGATCGGCTGTGAAATCAAGACCAGTGTGCATTTTCGCAATTTTATAGATAGGGTGAATGCGCATACCAAATCCGGATGCCAATCGGCGCAAGTCTTTATTAGCAACCGGTTGTATCGCAGGCAAACTTTGAAGCATTTCATCCTGTGTTTTTGCCAGATTGAACACTTCCTCATATGATTTGCTTTGTGCTACAAGGAGACGTTGCAATTTGCTGATCCGTTTCTGAGTTTCAATGATTCCTTCGCTGCTCTCGTATCCACGCATATTCCGATATCGGTCGCTACCACCAACACCACCTTTTCGCAAATAATCCGGATAAGGTTCAGCACCGAAAATGCTTCTGTACACGTTGTCGTCTTTGTCTTGAAGATCTGAGGCAAACAATTCCAAGGTGTCAAGCTGATTATTGAGATCGTCAATCTGATTTTTGAGAAATTTTACTTCACGATCAAGTCGGGCGGTTTCAGGATCTTTGAAAAAAGAAGCGTAAAGCACAACTCCGATCGCACCGATCACGAGTCCTGCGAAAAGATACTTGATGGCACTCAGCGAATAGTCGCGAATACCATAGCTGATCTTCTCAAAGTTCAGGGTAGAAGGATTGAATTTGTACTTAAGCCTTGCCATTTCGTTCGGGCGAAAGTAAAAAGTTCCTCCGTTTTTCCATTACCTTTTATGTATAATGTCATTTTCGCTGCTGATTGCATGTTCCGAAGAGGTGAAAAGACTGTTCACAGGATTAAATTCGCGCCCGATATGTCACATCTTACTTCCAAACAAATCCGCCAGCAATTCCTTGATTTTTTCAAATCAAAAGGACATGAGATTGTTCCTTCCGCACCAATGGTTGTGAAAGGCGATCCTACGCTTATGTTTATCAATAGCGGAATGGCGCCATTCAAGAATTGGTTTCTGGGAAATGAACCGATCAAATACAACCGGGTTGCAGACACACAGAAGTGTCTGCGCGTGAGTGGCAAACACAACGATCTGGAAGAAGTAGGAGTGGATACTTATCACCACACCATGTTCGAGATGCTTGGTAACTGGTCGTTCGGTGATTATTTCAAACAAGAAGCGATCGAATGGGCCTGGGAATTATTGACGGATGTATATGGTATTCCGAAAGATCGTCTTTATGTGACGGTATTCGAAGGTGACAAAAGTGAGAACCTTGAATTTGATCAGGAAGCTTATGACATCTGGAAAGTTCGCATTGATGAAGCAAGAATACTTCATGGAAATAAAAAGGATAATTTCTGGGAAATGGGTGATACCGGTCCATGCGGTCCATGTTCAGAAATTCACGTCGACCTGCGTACGGATGAAGAGAGAAATAAGGTGGATGGAAAAACCTTGGTGAATAACGATCACCCCCAAGTGGTGGAAATCTGGAACAATGTATTCATGCAATTCGAACGCAAGGCAGACGGAAAGCTTGTTCCGCTTGCATCGCGACATGTAGACACGGGTATGGGCTTCGAGCGTTTGTGTATGGCATTGCAAGGCAAAACATCCAACTATGACACGGATGTTTTTATGCCAATCATTTCGGAAATAGAAAAATTGTCGAAGAAAAAATATGAACGCACGGATGAAAAACGCGATGTAGCCATGCGTGTTATTGCAGATCATATCCGTGCTGTATCATTTGCGATCTGTGATGGACAGTTACCCTCAAGTGGTGGCGCGGGTTATGTCATTCGCAGAATTTTGCGTCGGGCTATTCGTTACGGATACAGTTTTCTGGGAATGAAAGAAGCATTCATCTTTGAATTAGTCAAAGGGCTCGCAGAAGAGATGGGTGATTTTTTCCCGGAGATCAGAAAAAATCAATCGCTGGTTGCTAAAGTTATTCGTGAAGAAGAAGAAAGTTTCCTGCGCACGCTGGACAAGGGAATTCAACAACTCGATGAAATCATTAAGAAGACTTCTGGCGAAATTATTGACGGCAAAGTGGTGTTTGAATTGTATGATACGTTTGGATTCCCGGCAGACCTTACTGCATTGATTGCTTCAGAAAGTAACAAGAGAATTGATCAGATTGCATTTGATGAAGAATTGAAAAAACAGAAGGAAAGAAGTCGTGCGGCAACAAAACTGGAAACAGAAGATTGGGTGGAATTCCAAAAGGGAGATACTGTTTTCGTTGGTTATGATCAACTGGAAACAGATTGCAAGATTCTTCGATACAGAAAAATTAAAACAAAAGGCAAAGAGTTGTTTCAGCTGGTGTTGGATGTTACACCTTTCTATGCGGAGAGTGGCGGACAAGTAGGTGATGTTGGCAGAATTATTTCCGCAAACGATAACATCAAAATCGTTGATACGAAGAAAGAGAATAACCTGACCGTTCATTTTACAGAACAACTACCGGAAAATCCTTCGGCTAATTTTCGTGCAGTAGTGGATGCAGAACTCCGCACAGAGTCGATGGCGAATCACAGTGCAACACATCTACTTCACGAAGCATTGCGCGAAGTACTTGGAACGCACGTAGAACAGAAAGGATCATTGGTGAGTCCCGAACACTTACGATTCGACTTTTCTCATTTTTCGAAAATGACAGATGAAGAAGTGGAGAAGGTGGAGTCATTGGTGAATGAACGCATCCGAAAAAATTTCCCGTTGGAAGAAAACCGCACGATGAAAATTGAAGACGCGCGAAAAACCGGAGCGATGATGTTGTTCGGTGAGAAGTATGGTGATGTTGTGCGTGTGATCAAATTTGGATCAAGCGTCGAGTTATGTGGTGGAACCCACGTGCAACATACAGGTGATATCGGCATGTTCAAAATACAAAGCGAAGGCGCGGTTGCTGCCGGTGTGCGAAGAATTGAAGCGATTTCTTCTGAAGGTGCATTCAATTTTATTCGCAATGAATTGAATACACTCGATGAAATTCGTCAGACCCTGAAGTCGAAAGATATTTTAAAGTCAATTCAAGATTTGCAAACGAAGAACGCGGATTTGCAAAAGCAAATTGATAAATTCAACAAAGAGAAGGGAGCAGGAGTGAAAATGGAACTTAAGAAAAAAATTGCACTGGTCAATGGTGTGAGTTTTCTTGCTGAACGTGTCGATCTGGATCCTGCTGATTTAAAAGATGTCGCTTTTCAATTGAAAGCTGAATACGAAAAATTCTTTGCTGTATTTACAGGTGAGTCAGGAGGTAAGGCCACGATCACGTGTGTTATTTCGGAAGATTTAGTGAAAGAGAAAAATCTGAACGCATCGAATATCATTCGTGAGTTGGCAAAGGAAATCAATGGCGGAGGTGGTGGTCAGGCATTTTTTGCGACAGCCGGTGGAACGAATGCCGGCGGTTTGCCAATGGTATTGCAAAAGGCTCTGGCATACATTTCTTGAACCGCAATGATTATGCGATGAGTCATGAATTCACAAACACAAAGTTCTTCCTCCGTCAACGGGCACGTTGATTCCATTGATATAAGAAGCCGCCGGCGACGCCAGAAAGGCAATTGCTGCCGCAATCTCTTCCGGTTTTCCCAAACGTTTCATGGGTACTTCTTCACTCATGTCATGTTTCACATCTTCTGCTGATGTGCCGAGTTTAGACGCTTTGTTTTTCATGATCTGTTCAAGTCGGCCGGTTTCCGTAGCTCCAGGAAGAACATTGTTGACAGTGATGTTGAATTTACCAAGCTCCATCGCCAATGTTTTAGCCCAATTCGCCACAGCGCCTCGAATGGTATTACTCACTCCAAGATTAGGAAGTGGTTGTTTCACCGATGTGCTGATTACATTAATGATTCTTCCATATCCCAATTCTTTCATGCCCGGAACAAGCGCTTTCACAAGAATATGATTGCACACCAGATGCGAATTGAATGCAATTCGAAATGCTTCTACATCTGCATCGATGGCAGGACCGGGATCAGGACCACCGGTATTGTTCACGAGAATATGTGCTTTATTGTTTAAAACAAAAGCATTGATGGCTTCCTGCACCGATTGTGGGTGTGCAAAATCAGCAACTATCCACTGATGCGATTGTCCTGCGTTTGTGTTCAAGGTTGAAACAATCGCCTTGAGTTTTTCTTCATTGCGTGCAACGAGTACAACACTTGCTCCGAGCACTGCGAGCTCATTCGCCGCGGCATATCCGATGCCTTGCGTAGATCCGCACACAACTGCGGTTTTTCCTTTAAGATCGAGATTCATGGGACAAAGATGCAGGCAAAAGTTTCAAGTTTCATGTTTCTTGTTTCATGTTTCCTTCTCACAAGGCATTGACATACGTTCAACTTCGAACTTCTGTCATCTGATATCTGACATCTCACTTCTGACCTCTCACCTCTCACTTCTCACCTCTTCTAAGATATCCTGCTCCAGTCAGTTTTCTTTTCTTTTATACGCTGCAGCTCATCAACAATTCGACGATTTTTTTCCGAAGTGAGTGAAGGATCTTCATCCATAATTTCAAGCGCAAGTTCACGCGCGGCAGAAAGCATCACCTGATCTTTTGCGAGATCGGCAATTTTCAGATCGAGTGCTCCGCTTTGTTGTGTTCCTGCAAGATCTCCAGGTCCGCGAAGTTGTAAATCCACTTCGGCAATTTCAAATCCATCGTTGGTGCGCACCATGGTTTCCAACCTTGTTTTACTGTCGTTGCTTACTTTCAGTCCTGTCATCAGCACGCAATAACTTTGTTCTGCGCCGCGACCGACGCGACCCCGCAACTGGTGTAATTGAGAAAGACCAAATCGTTCTGCGCTCTCAATCACCATCATCGACGCGTTGGGAATGTTCACACCGACTTCGATCACTGTGGTGGCCACTAAAATTTGTGTGCGACCTTCCGCAAAATGTTTCATCTCATATTCCTTCGCCTCGTTTTTCATTTTGCCATGCACAATGCTGATCTGATATTGAGGCATCGGGAATCTTCTTGAGATCGATTCATAACCATCCATCAGGTCTTTGTAGTCCATCACTTCACTCTCTGCGATGAGAGGATAAACCACATAAACCTGTCTACCTTTTTTGATTTCATTTTCCATGTGCTGAAAAACTTCCGGGCGGCGTGAGTCGCTTTTCCATTGCGTTAAAATTGGTTTTCTGCCAGGTGGCAATTCATCAATAACACTGATGTCAAGATCACCATAGAGTGTCATGGCGAGTGTTCTTGGAATGGGTGTGGCGGTCATGACTAATACATGTGGAGGAAGTGTTGCTTTTTTCCAAAGAGAAGCTCGTTGAGCAACACCGAATCGATGTTGCTCATCGATGATACACAAACCGAGATTGTGAAATTGAACAACAGGCTCGATGAGCGCATGTGTGCCTATGATCAGATTCATTTCACCATTTTGTAAAAAATGATGAATCCTTTTTCTTTCTGCTTGTCTTGTTGACCCCGTGAGCAAACAAATTCTCACGCGTGTTTTTTCTAACAATGAACTGATCGAAGCAAAATGTTGTTGCGCTAGAATTTCTGTTGGCACCATCAGACAAACCTGATATCCATTGTCCATTGCCAGCAGCGCAGCCAGCACAGCCACAATGGTTTTGCCACTGCCCACATCACCTTGAATCAACCGGTTCATGTGATGCCCTCGGGCAACATCGGAGCGAATTTCTTTCATCACTCGTTTCTGCGCATTGGTCAATTCAAATGGCAGGTGATGATTAAAAAAATCGTTGAATACCTCGCCCACTTTTTCGAATACTACTCCGTGCGCAAGTTTTGTCTGAGTGAGTTTTTGTTTGGCAAGTTGAATCTGTAGAAAAAAAAGCTCTTCGAATTTGAGTCTCCTTCTTGCAGCTTCGAGCAATGGAATAGTTGAAGGAACATGCACTTGTGCAATGGCCTCCGGGCGCGGCATCAATTTGAACCTTGCAATGATGTAGTCCGGTAAATTTTCGGGGATAAGATTCTTTTCTTCTTCAACCAGTTGACGAGTCAGTTTGGCGATGCCATTACTATTCAACCCTTTCAGTGAAAGTTTCGCAGTAGAATTATAAACCGGTTTCAATTCGCTGCCTTGCATGATGCGTGCATCTTCCAATAATTCTAATTCTGGATGCGAGATATTGAATTTTCCTTTGAACTCAGTTGGTTTTCCATAGAGTACATATGGTTTGCTCAACTGCAAATTTTTAATCAGCCACTTAACAGATTTGAACCAGATGAGTTCAATTTCACCGCTGGCATCCCGAAAGATGGCGGTAAGTCTTTTAGCAGGACCTGTTCCGATTTCTTTAATCGAAATAATTTCGCCCATCAATTGCACAGCCGTTGCTTCGCTCACGACATCGCGTACCCGCACAATCTGGGAGCGATCCATATAGCGAAAGGGAAAATAGCCCAGCAGGTCGTTACGGGTAATGATGTGTAATTCACTTTTCATCACCTCGGCACGCTGTGGTCCTACACCTTTTAGATATATAATTTCGCCATCGAGCATCGCGACGAAATTAATCGCATGTTTGCATTGACCTTATTCAAATAATATTCTTAACTGGCATAAATGAATATTTTATATAAAACACGCGTGAAATTTCTGGGGATCACAGTGGTTTTGACCTCTCTTTTGATTTTTCCGGAGACAGCTTTCACTCAGATCCCTGAGTTGGTTTTGCCAGATCTGACTGAAGGTGAAACCATGATCTATTTCGATTCATTGTTACAACCTGTGGAAAAGGAGAAGGCCAGTTTTTACATGTGGACCTATTTCCACCTTGGACAAGACGTCTGGAGTCTCAAACACAAATGGCGGAATGGAAAATACAAACTGGAATGGAGTGGAGTAGGTCCCGGCACTCCCGGATCACCTGTGCTGTTGCATGGAATTGCCAAGTGGTCCACTTCGAATTATTCTCGGTTGATTTCCGAAGAGCAATTTGCTGATGGAAGATTCGCTGGTCGTACCATTCTTTACGATAAGAAACAACAGCCAATAATTATTTACGACTATGAAAAAAAGCTGGATGGTCAGTTGTGGTCTTTGTACGTTGAGAAATACAAAAAGAATAAAGTGGAACGGGCAGGCTATGAGACATATATCGTAAATGCCCATCATTGGGAGACCATTTGCACCATAGGATGCTATGTCTCAAAAGATTTTAGACCATGAAGAGTGTGAGAGTGAGAGTGAGAGT
>JANOVT010000138.1:0-3164 GCA_031417525.1 Flavobacteriales bacterium
TGGATCGAAGATGTCTTCAACAAAATAAATGAAATGAAGCCATCACAATATCATACTCTATTTCCCCAGAACTGGAAAAAGTAATTTAGCTTAGACGGAGATTTTGAAATTACAATATGCAGTTGGCCGTTGGGTTACATTTCTGTCACGATCCCACCGGCGGCCTCAACGGTATGCTATTCCGCACTGATGGTGCAAACAACGTCGATAATTATTGGCAGATGTTCACCGGTTCGAGCGCTACTTCCCAAACCGAGCGTTTTCACATTCGCACCATTCCCAACGGCACACTAGGCAGTGATGGCTATCACACCTATCTGGAAACGATGAACTCCGGAAGTGAAAGCCAGGTGAAATTAATGACAGCACAAGTGCAGGCAGTTACTCGCGGCACAAGGCTGGGCGATTTTTGTTCTATTGCCGGTACGTCGGATATTGTTCAGTTCGGTGATGGCACAGATGTGAATATTTTTAATCACAATGCAAATACCCGAGGCACATCATTTTGGGGTACAAGCGGCACCATGCGGAGTGGCGCTTTTTATCAGGTTCATGCTCAACCAAATGTTCAGATCGATGCCATTGTGCCGGACATTTCACAAGGTGGCGCGGGTACTTTGGAAGATGGCGATGTTTGTTTCCAGGGAAGAATCAGCACGGATACACTTAGCTATATACGGTTACAGAATGGGTCTCTGATAGATGAGCGATTTGTTCCTGCAGTGATTGGGTATAACAATTCAAATGTTTTTCATGGCCTTGCCATTTCAGGAAGAATCAATCCGACTTTTGATACGGCTGTGCTTAGTCCTGCGGTAATTGAAATTGATGGAAGAACGGGTGCGTTGAGTGACGCAAATGATTTCGTCAACAACAGGTTACTCTTCAGGCTTTGCAACTTTACAAATGCCCTGATGACTGTTGAAGCCGGTGGACAAACGGGATTCAGAACAGACACTCCAGACAACAGGGTTGAGATTAACTCGCAATCAGGTGATCCATATTGGTCTGAAGACAATATGACAACAGGTCTTGAGGGTTCATCCGGGCTCAGGTTTTCACGATTAAGAGCTTCTAATTCAATGACGGAAAATCCAGGTGTGGGAGTACTTTCGGTGGACGAAGCAGGCGATGTAATTTATGTTCCATCTATCGGCATTTGCGATTGGAACTTGGTAACCAATGCAGGAAGCGACGACTTGGTAATGGGATACACGGGTGCATGCAATGAGGGAAATACAGGAATAGGCGTTGATGTTCCGGCAGCCAAGTTGGATGTATTCAAAAATGTTTCTGGTGCTGTTTCAAATGAGACAGGAGTGAACATTGAAATGTTCGGCGGACAATTGATTAACAAAGGACTTCATGTGGTTCTGGATGCTCCTGTTACAGGGGGAAGTTCTGAGACCATCGGAATTCATTCGGTAAGTGTTGGTAGTGAGGATAAAAATTATGCAGGCTACTTTGAAGCATTGAATATTGGTGGTAGTACTGCTTCAACAGGAGTTTTTGCTAGGGCAGGTGATCCTTCTTTGAGTATAGTCAATACTGGGATAATGGGTCAGGCCACTTATGCAAAATTCAATTTGGGTGTTTATGGTAGGGTAACTTCTGAAGAAAATTATGGTTATGGCATAGGTGTTACTGGCCTCGCAGAAGGTACATATAATTTTACCGGAGAACAATGTGAAAAAGCGCTGTTTGGAGTTTTGGGTGTCGCTGATGCAGCAAATCACGAAGGTTACTATTCCGTGGGAATCTATGGCAGAGTTAACAATGTTCCGGAATCTTGCTCTAATGCACATGCTGGTTATTTTGATGGGGATGTGGTGGTTACAGAAGGAGTTACTGCGTTCAGTTACACAACAACTTCAGATGAGATGTTCAAAGAGAATATTGAGAATTTACAGAACGCCTCCACCATGTTGATGCAAATTAATCCACGCAGTTATACCATGCGGAATGAGGAGTTTCCAAACTTTCATTTTTCAGATGTTCCACAAGTGGGTGTAATTGCTCAGGAAATTGAGGAAATTCTTCCTTCGTTGGTCCAGGAAAATACCACTGCTCCAATTTATGATGCACAAGGTGATATTGTTGCAGCAGGCATAACATACAAAAGTGTAAACTACCAGGGATTTATTCCTTATCTCATTGCCGGTTTTCAAGAACAACAAGTTGAAATGGATGCATTAAATGCCCAACTAAATGAAATGAAAGAGCAGCTTGCAGCATGCTGCAATACAGATGCTGGCGCAAGTGATCGCAGTATGCAAGAATTAAATCATTCTGATGCGTTTGATATTACACTGAAGGACATACCAGGAATTGTGTTAAAACAAAACGTTCCAAATCCGATGGAAGAAACATCTACAATTGAATACAATCTTGACGTAGATTTTAGAACCGCAGAAATCATTTTTTATGATGGCAATGGAAAACGAGTGAATTCTCATCAGATTACAACCAAAGGAAAAGGGAAGTTAAACGTTTTCGCGGATGATTTATCTTCTGGTATTTATAGTTACGCGCTGGTGGTCGATGGAAATGTTGTTGCCTCTAAAAAGCTCGTCAAAAAGTAAATCTTTTGAGAAGCGCATGCAATTTGACAAAAACACTTCAAGGGTACTTTCAACTTTCGAAATAAAAGTGAAAGCAGGAATCGATAAAAAGTCTTTTCTTGAATTTTCATCTTATAAAATTGAACTTTTGAAAGTACCCTTGATATTTTCACAGAATCACTTTTCCAATTGTGAAACCCTCCTCACAAACCCCTCCGCCGCTTTATCCAACATTTCATACACTTCATCAAATCTTCTTTCATCTCCAAACCACGGATCGGGAACCGACCGGTTTTTTCCATGCTCCAGTTCGTTCAAAAACATCTTGACTTTGTTCGCTTCTTCATTATTGCCCGCCATTGCCAACACATTTTTGTGATTGGATTCGTCCATTGTAAAGATGATGTCATAGTGCGCCAGATCTCCCGGTGAAATTTGACGGGCACGGAGTTTTGAGATATCAATGCCGCTTGATTTCAGGCATTTCACCGCACGATGATCCGGATGTTCGCCAATGTGATAGTTACCTGTACCGGCAGAATCCAATTCAAATTCCAGATGCGCATCTTCCATTTTTTTACGTAAAATTCCTTCTGCCATCGG
>JANOVT010000139.1:0-1816 GCA_031417525.1 Flavobacteriales bacterium
CAGTCGACAACACACAGTCTCCTGCATCCATTGTTGAAGATGTTTTTCTTGCCAACGGCATTTTTGTTTCCAATGTCACTTTTAATGGTGGCGATGCCACGGTGCTAAACTCCCAAGTGGGCGCATTTGATGGCAGCAACACCAATCTGGGAATGAACTCAGGCATCATCATGGCAACAGGTGATGTAAGTGTTGCTATAGGACCCAACAACCAGACATCAGCAACTTTCGGCGGAGGGTTATATGGTGGAACCGATAGCGATTTGATTTCATTAACGCCCGGTCTTGCGATAAATGATTGGGCCATTTTAGAATTTGATTTTATTGCAACCGGGGATTCATTGGCTTTCGAATACATTTTTGGTTCGGAAGAATATTTGGAATTTGTCAATACCTCATTCAACGATCATTTTGCGTTTTTCCTCAGTGGCCCCGGCATTTCCGGTATTTACTCGAATGGAGCAATCAACATAGCTTTGATTCCGGGAACTTTAGATCCTGTTTCAATCAACACAGTCAATTTAGGAATGAATGCAGCTTATTTTCAGGAAAACGGTGATGGTATGACTGAACCTTTTTTAAGTGATAATCAATACGTGCAATTCGATGGATTGACAGTGCCGATGATGGCATGTATCGGCCAACTGCAAGTGGGTGAAGTGTATCATATCAAATTGGCGATTGCGGATGCATCCGATTCTGCATTCGATAGTGCTGTTTTTCTCGCCGGTGATAGTTTCGTTCAGTTTTGCGATGGCACAGTGAATGTGCAAGATTCCGGCGATCGTGGTGGATCATGTATGCTCAGCGATGTGCGTGCTCATGTCGACTACTCCGAAGTATGCGGCACAGTTTCTTTAGTCAATACTTCGGAAGTGAATATCGCTTACACAGATGTGCACTATGAAATCAACGGAACAGAAACTTTTGATGGCGAAGGAACGGTGACTCACACTTTTGATGAACCGGGTTTGTATCATGTAAAACTGGTTTATGGATACAATGGTTTTCATGCAAAATACACGCTGGATCCAATTCTGATTTCACTCATTGCTCCAGAAACTCCATTGTTTCATGCAACAGGAGCCACACTTACATTGGACAACTACGATGGTGAGTCGAACATTCAGTGGTACTTGA
The DNA here is from genome assembly GCA_031417525.1 of Flavobacteriales bacterium. Lineage (GTDB taxonomy): Bacteria > Bacteroidota > Bacteroidia > Flavobacteriales_D > Sanyastnellaceae > JAIBBG01. Next base: position 1,141 of record JANOVT010000139.1, read on the forward strand.
ATGGAGTTGCTATCGAAGGTGCAAACGCAATAGAATTCCAGGCCAGCGAAGATGGATTGTATGGAGTGGAAGTAAACAATGGCTGTCCTGCATCTTCTGATGAACAACAGTTATCGATCGGAATCAATGAATTGCAGAATAACAAATTGCATGTGTATCCAAATCCTTCTGAAGGAATATTCTCAATTGAATATGCGGGAACCAATTTGAATTGTTCGCTCTACAATGCACTCGGACAATTGGTTTTAACTGAAAAATTCGCAAGCAAAACGCAAATCAATCTTGAAGAGGCTGGAGTGTACACATTGCTTATCCGTGATGGCCAAAACAACATTTTGTCCACTCAAAAAGTGATCGTCAAATAGTCATAAATTACTCGATGCACTGCTAGGGCTGATTTTCTCCTTTCGCAGTTTTGAGATTCAATGTCATAAAAGAGTATCTGAAAGGGAAAGTTCTCGACAGATACTCTTTTTTATTTGTTCTCTGTTGATACCCGCTTACAAAATCATCCACTGACTTCAATGGTATACCTGTCCGGCACTTAATAAAAACACTATAAACTCTCCGAATCTCGGCTCCTCGGCGAATCTCGGCGCGAAACAATTCATTTAACGAGCGAAGCGAGTTATTCTCTCATGAGCAATTGATTTTTTCTCGCCGAGATTCGCCGAGG
>JANOVT010000140.1:0-7073 GCA_031417525.1 Flavobacteriales bacterium
ATCTGCGAAAGAGTTTTGATTATTCTGTTTTATCATTCTGTAATATTACACAAGCATATTAACCACGAAAACCAGTGTTATCAATACTTTCAAACGTATTGTCGCTCAAAACATCAGTGAATGCGCCTTGCAGCGTTCTCGGTATGAGAATCTCGGTGCAGGTAGCTTCGGTATGCAACAGATTATCTCTGAGGATGTTCTTGATGAGCCAAGGACGGTATATGCTGGGGATTTAGATGGCGATGGTCTTATTGATGTACTAGCAGCCGGCTTTAATGATGACGAGATTATATGGTATAAAAACTTAGGTGGAGGACTTTTTAATACTCAACAAATCGCATCAGCACCATTAGATGGACCAATGAGTGTACTTACTTCGGACATTGATGCTGATGGTGATATGGACTTACTCGCATGTGGCCTTATTAATCCAAGAGTCTTATGGTACGAAAACTTAGGAGGTGGTCAACTAGGTGCTGCACAGATAATTCATCGAGTGGGTGGTGGCTACAATCAAGTGAAAGCAGCTGATATTGATGGCGATGGCGACCTAGATGTGCATTACGCTGGCTATAATGATTACCCGAGGTGGAATGAGAACCTTGGAAACGGACAATTCGGTCCTTCTCAGCGGGTTACACCCGCAGCTGAGTATACCTGGGGCGGTGCGACTTCATTGGATTTTGCCGACATGGATGGAGATGGAGATCTAGACATGATTTATGCTTCCCCTGAAGATGATCAGATTGCTTGGCATGAAAATCTTCGAAGCGATGGCTGCATGGATGCCGGCGCATGCAATTATGATTCGGAAGCTTGGATAGAAGATGGCAGTTGTTGCTACAGCAATTGCGGATGCACTGATCCTATTGCTACAAATTATTTACCCACGGCTACATGCGATGATGGCTCGTGCATAATACTAGAAGGATGCACAAATGAACTGGCAATCAACTATGATCCTGAAGCAGTAGTGTCCAATAGTACATGTGAATACAGTATTACCGGAACCGTTTTTTTCGATGAAAATGCAAACGGTATAATGGACGGAAATGAATATGTTTTGCCCAACCAAACCGTGCTGATGAATCAAACCGGTCAATCTCATATTACCAATGAAGAAGGCAATTTCATCGCCCATACTTTTCAACAGCAACTTACCTCATTCCAAATGATCCATTCTAGCTCATTTCCATATAGCACGAATGCCAATCCTATGATATTTGACCCCAGCAGCAGTACAGCTACGCAATTGATGTTTGGTGTTTCCAATACGATGCCCATTTATGATATTACCATTGGACATTATCCATTGAGTGGAACCTTTTTTTGCGACTCTATTTGGAATTATATTATAATGTACAGAAATATGGGCAACTGGCCAATTGATGGAATAATTCAGTTTGAATTTGATTCTTTATTTCAAGGATATGAGGAATTGACTCCCATAGATTCAGTGAACGTTAATTCGGTTTATCTGAGTTTTCAAAACTTACAACCGGGTGAAACTCGCGCATATTACATTTATCTGTTATCTCCATCCGTTGATCATATTGGAGAAACAGTAACCACCACTGCACATGTTTATGGCTATTTTGAGGGAGAATTAGCTGCATATGGAGAGGGGGAATTCAATGTGGAAATCACCTGTGCCTACGACCCCAACGACAAACAAGCTTTTCCACTGGGCTATACCGATCAACACTTGCTATTGCAAGAGACGCGACAGGAATTCGTCATTCGTTTTCAGAACACGGGAAATGCTCCTGCTCAAAACATCCGCGTTCAAGATACTCTGGATGTGAATTTTGATATCGAGACCTTCAGAATCATCGCAAATTCGCATTCCGTCATGACGACAATCGATCCGGAAACCCGACTTGTCGATTTCTATTTTGAGAACATTCAACTGCCCGATTCAGTGAACAATGAGCCAGGCTCACATGGACTCGTTTCCTACATGATCACGCCACTACCCGATTTGCCGGTGGGCACTGTGCTGGAGAACACGGCCTACATTTATTTCGACAACAATGATCCGATCATTACGAATACTACCTGGACAACCATTCACGAATGTGGCGGAGAATCTGCCTTTGAGGCAGTCACCGCTATGATATGCGGCGAACAACAAGTGAACTTTGCAAATTCATACGAATATGTAGAACATTATTCCTGGCTGATAGATGATGTGCAAACAGGAGTGAATTCAGAGCTTCTGATTACTTCCATTGACCAACCCAATTACGAGGTGACGTTAACAGCATCCAATCCACTGTGCACCGAAACAACCACACTGAATTATGTCGTCCCTCCTATCGAGTCCATCGATCCTTGTCGTGCAGATTTTAACTGCGATGGAAACAGAGACACACAAGACTTGCTTGTATTCATGAGTGAATTTGGTTGTCTGAATGCGTGTGAAGCAGACATCGATGCAAACGCTATTGTAAACGTACAGGATCTCTTCATTTTTATTTCTGTATTTGACCGGAGTTGTTGGGAGTGAATTTCCTCATGGCGCGGGTTTAGCGAAGCGTAACCTCCCGATTGCATCGGGACATGCAGCGCCGCGACTAGCAGTGACTTTTAACCACGATCCAAATTGGTCGCTTTGACTAAGCATAGTTTTGGTATAATACGAAACCAAAACTTCCATTAATCATCCAGTCTGGATTCAATGTCCATTTGTTGATGAAGAATTCTAATGATTTCAACCACTTTCATTTTCTTGTTTATTTTGTAGAAAATGAAGTGAGTTTTAACTCTGGAACGGAAATAACCTTGTCTGATGTCTGTGTAATCTTTCCCTGATGATGGGTCATTCGAAATGTTTTCAATCTCGTCAATCATTAGATTGAAATATCTGTCAGCTTGTTCTTGAGACCAGTTTTCGAAAGTGTAAAGCCAAATCTTCTCCAGGTCTTTGGTTGCTTCAACGCTAATGATATATTTCATTTTTTAGCGGAATGCTTTTTATGCAGATTCTTGATGAAAGAGTCTCTGTCAAATTTCTCTACGAAACCTGATTTCTCGCCTTTTTTCAATTCCTTAATCAATTCAACTTTCTTCGTCTCTTCAAATTCAAATAGTCGGAGTGCTGCGCGAACGACCTCACTAGCAGACGAGAACTTTCCGCTCTTCAATTGTTGATTGATAAAATGGTCAAAATAGTCACCGAGCAATATGGAGGTATTTTTCGCCATGATTCGTTTTTTGTTTCTAAATCCAAAAATACCAACTATTGGTATCATTGCAAAATCCTTTGATCAAATAAAGGGTGAAACCCCCATTCCGTAGCTTTAGCTCAGCGTAACCTCCCGATTGCATTGGGACAGGCAGCGCCGCGACCAGCAGTGTTTTTTAAACACGATCAACTTCCTAAGATTCCAATGACACCTCCATTCTGAGATTTCCTTAAGTCGAGACAACTATTGAGATTCTTCCCGGCACAAATCTTCCATAAACCATCGAACCTCCAATGGATGGTTGGTGCCATTATAGGTAGTGCTCAATCTATCAGAAGATTGATTCGACGTCCCAGACCAAATTCGAATATTCTATACAACGTTGATAATTGTATATCACACTGCCCGTTCTCTAATCTTGAAATGTAACTTTTTTTGGTACCCAGTTTATCCGCAAGTTGTTCCTGAGTCATTTTGGCCTCCTTACGTGCTTCCTTCAGAAGTTCACTGATGACAAAATATTGAGCTTTCTCCTCAAACTGATCACGTTTAGAGGTTCCTATTTTCCCGTACTTAATTTCAAGTAATTCATCAAATGATGTTGCGTCCTTTATAGTTGTCTTTTTCATGTTATTTCTTTTTTGAAGCGAAATATTCCTTTTTTAGTTTTTCGGCTAGCTCGATTTCTTGCTTTGGAGTTTTCTGTGATTTTTTCTGAAATCCATTCAATAAGACAACCAGATTTCCTTTATCGAAACAACAGAAAATGCGAAAAATGTTACTCCCGTTTTCAACTCGAATTTCATATAGTCCATCGGTGCCAGTCATATGATCCAGGAATTTTCTGGGAACCTGGTCCACATTTCGGATCATTTGAAAAACGTATTCGATTTTTTCCTGAACCTTCTTTGGCTGTGCCACATAAAAGTCCAGGAAATAATGCTTATGAAAGATGATTTTTCTTTCGGTCTTCACGAGGCGAAGTTAACTATAAAGTTAACTTGCTCCAAATTTGAATTTCTTAGATTGAGAAGGGTCGAGGGCTGCATTACTGGTGACGTCAGACCGCGGAAATACTCAATCCACAGGTCATGAGAAGCGCCTCTGGGCGTTTTATCCGCAGGCATATTTCTGAGTCATACACGTATCCCAGTAATACCAAGCGGGTGAAGGCTTAATCTTCATTCGCTTCGCTCATTTTTGTTTCTCGCGGATCCGATAACCATCGAATGCACCACATAGAGCAATGCCATTCAGTTAAGGCATTCATGAAGCTCCATAGGAGCGGAATATTGTTAGGAATAATGTGCGAGCCGAATCCGACATATCATCTTTTATCGATCGTGATAAAAAAAACCGTATGCTGCGATTTTATTTGGATGTATAAAAATATGTCGCTCCGATGGAGCTGGAATGCCGACTTCTGATCACCATGCTAAGAACATGTCGCTCCGATGGAGCTTAAATGAAATCAATGGTAGAATTGGAATGCGCTGCTTAACTTAATGGCGTTGCCCATAGGGGTAAATTTGAAGGAATTTCGGTTCCGATAGCTATCGGATTCGCGGAAATGGTGTTCAATGGATGAAGTTGACATGAACATCATTGATCAAAATCTTCTACAATGTCTGAGCCGACAAATTAGTTGGCTCTGCTATGCCACTTTGTTTTTATATCGGACGATCGAATTGAGCTGTTCTTTCAGCGTCAGTAGTTCTTCTTCGATGTCAAAATCATCCTGCAAACCCAACCAAAACTTTGCAGAAGTACCGAAATATTTTGAAAGCCGAATGGCAGTATCCGCTGTAATGCGCCTTTTTGCCTGAAGGATCTGAGAGATTCTTGTTTGGGGAATACCCAGGTCCTTTGAAAGTCTATACGCAGATATGTCTAAAGGAATCAGAAATTCCTCTGAAAGCACCTCACCGGGATGAATGTTCGCTAGCTTTTTCATATCAATGGTAATCAATAATTGTTACTTCCTTTGCCATTCCGCTTGACCAAAGAAATGTAATTCTCCATTGGTCGTTAATTCTTATGCTGTAATATTCTTTGGATTTTCCAGAAAGCTTTTCCAATTTCTTGTGGGTGCCCTTCTATGAGGTTTCCGTTGGACAATTATTGCATCAGAGTTTGATCGACAACTCTAAATGACCGCCCAGGCCAAGCTCAACAATCTTTTGCAAGGTTGAAATTCGAACTTCTTTTATGTTGTTCTCAATTTTAGAAATGTATCCTTTATTCGTTCCACACTTTTCGGCAAGTTCTTCTTGAGTCATCCCTTTTTCCAGACGAGCTTGTTGAATGAGAAAACCAAGTTTGAATCCTTCAAACCCCTTTTCAAATTTGTCTCGTTTGGTTGTTCCCTTCTTGCCATATTGTTCATCCACAAATTGGTCGAGAGATTTCAAATTACTTTTCTTTTTCATATTCACTCTTTATTTTAATCGCCTTGTCAATTTCCGATTTGGGAGTCTTTTGTGTCTTTTTTTGAAAGCCATTCGCGAGAACCACCAACTTGCCTTCATCAAAAAAGCAAAATATCCTGTAGATATCACTCCCTTGCTGAACTCTTATTTCATAAAGGCCATCTGTTCCACTGATATGCTTCAAATAGTCTTCAGGTACTTGCTCAATCGTTTCTATAAGCCGAAATGTCCACAAGATTTTGTCGTTTACTTTCTGCTTTTGCTTGATGTAGAAGTCTTGGAAGTAGTCCTGATACAAGAAAATCGTTCTAATCTTTTGATTACTCATACGTGGCAAAGTTAAGTAATGTTGTCCGATTGTGCAACATTCGAAAACACGATTGAAAAAATACTAAGGGATTCGTTGTATGAATCGACGTTGCGGAAATCTCATATTACGTTTTGAAGCTACCAGCAGTTGACGTCCCGAAAGCAATTGAGATTATTCTGGCACAAATCTTCCATAAACCATTGCACCGCCAATTGATGTAGGTGCTGTTACGAATCGTATCTAATGATTTCGAGAATTCCCGCTTCTCCCGAATCCAGGAAGTTTTGAATGCTTGTCGCGTGCTTATGTAACAGATCAGAGATTGATTTCGTGGTGAGATTTCCAGTCCTAAGCCAGATTATTTTAGGTGGAGTGCCTTTCACAACACTCAGGTCCACGAAGTCTGAATCAAAAGTTACAATAGAAAAGTGATTGGATTTGGCGTATTCGAAAATCACAGAATCAGAAGCATTTTCAAGTCCAATTTGAATGACCTGTTGTGATCCTGAAAATTGCGATTGCATAAGGGCAACAATTTTCGGAGAGATATTTTGATTGAAAAGTAATTTTAAGAGGCAACTCTTAATTTGTGCTCTTTATCTGCTGCGAATGCCAGACAAGCACTAATCATCTCTTCCGACAACTCAGAAAAATCAGCTAGAATTTCCTGTTTGCTCATACCATTGGATAACCAGTTAAGCACATCGTACACAGAAATGCGAGTACCCTTCACGCAAGGCTTGCCAAAACGCTTATCAGTTCTGATCTCGATAAATTCTTGATAATTCATATTTCAAAGATACATAAAGGAGAAGCATCGCGTATATGACTCATCATGGTTTCGGGTTTGAGAGGTTGGCGTCTCGATAGCTATCGGAATTCATCCGGTACAAACCTTCCATAAGCCACTGAACAGCCAATTTACAGTAAGGGCTGATATCGGTACTACACATTTCAAATTCCCTTCAGTATGTTGTTAACCCAATCATGATCATCCACTGAAACAATGTAACCCAACGGCCAACTGCATATTGTAATTTCAAAATCTCCGTCTAAGCTAAATTACTTTTTCCAGTTCTGGGGAAATAGAGTATGATATTGTGATGGCTTCATTTCATTTATTTTGTTGAAGACATCTTCGATCCA
>JANOVT010000141.1:0-2559 GCA_031417525.1 Flavobacteriales bacterium
ATACGTGGTCGCCAATCCGCAGTCGCGCGTGCAAGCCGGCGAGCGAAGCCCTCCTCTTCCGTCATTCCTTCAGGAAGCTCACTTCTTTCTTGTGATTCAATGGACAAGAAATCTGAGAAGCAAAATACTGCCTGCGCCAAAGAGTAGCGAGAACAAGGCCCTCATAGAACCTTCGAAGAAGCCATTCACTATTGCCCAACACCAGAAATTCGGTCCGCTGTATTCTTCAAACAAACTCAGATTGTTATGGTACGACATGGGTGTTGAGAAGAACGGAACGTTCATCATCAGTATGCCAAGTAGTGCAAAACCGCGGAGCGAATCAATGATTGAAATTCGTTCCGATTGGATCAATGGTGTTGCATCAGCATTAAGTTCGGTCATGGTCGGTTATTTATTTGTGTTGCATAGATCGGGAATAACGACCAGATAATGAATCATACAATTGAATTTTCTTTGCGAACAAAGAGTTTATTGAAATTGCGAAGGAGAAAGCGGACCATGTGGTGGTTTCAAGTAATTTCGAACCGAAATATTCATCCGAACAATAATGTGTTTCTCCTTGAAGAGCTTTAATGATTCCAAACTCATTGGAATGGTCGATTAGAATTGTGATTTTTATTTCATCTTTTTCTGTAGGGATTTTCCGTTTCTAACAATATTTGTTCATGATCTCCGATAGGAGGCCAGCCAGATTGTTTTATGCCTACCACCAAAATTCTACTCGCAATCAGCGTATTGCTATTTTCTTTACTTGGAAATGCTCAGGTAAAATTTACCGTTAGCGGATTTATCTATGAAGAAGGAAGTATGGAAACCATGCCCGGAGCGGTTGTTTTTACAAGCGACCACAAGTTTGGCACCGTTTCAAATGCCTTCGGATTTTATTCCATCACATTGTCGGAAGGGAATGTTGAATTGATTTTTCAACTTGTGGGTTATGCAGAGCAAATGCATTCTGTGCAACTCGATAAGGATACCCGTCTGGATGTCTATCTCAAAAATGATTCGGAACTACAGGAGGTGATTGTCAGTGCGGAAAAGCAAAGAAAGATCAGTGAAGAGTCACGGATGAGCACGATTGACATTCCCATCGATCAGATCAAAAAAATTCCTGCTTTGTTGGGTGAGAAGGATGTGCTGAAAGTGATTCAACTGATGCCCGGTGTTCAAAAGGGGAGTGAAGGAAGTTCCGGATTTTATGTGCGTGGTGGCGGCCCGGATCAGAACCTGATTATCCTCGATGATGCAACGGTTTACAACGCGAATCACCTCTTTGGTTTTTTTTCCATTTTTAATGGTGATGCACTCAAAAGTGTCGAGTTGACCAAAGGCGGTTTTCCTGCGCGTTATGGCGGCCGACTTTCTTCGGTGCTGGAAATGCGGATGAAGGATGGCAATAAGGAAAAGATAAAAGGAGAAGCAGGAATTGGACTGATCAGTTCGCGACTGACATTGGAAGGTCCGGTCATCAAAGGCAAAAGTTCGTTCCTCGTTTCTGCCAGACGCACTTACATTGATGCGTTGATCTATCCATTTCTTCCCAAAGATTCGAAGGGCGGATATTTCTTCTATGATTTTAATGCGAAATACAATCATGTGATCAATGATGCGAATCGTTTGTATGCTTCGGGTTATTTTGGTAAGGACAAATTCTATTTCAATCCACAGTCTGATTTTTCAGAACAAAAAGGATCTTTTTTGTGGGGCAATGCAACTGCCACTTTAAGATGGAATCACGTTTTTTCTGACAAGGTTTTCGCGAACACATCGGTGATTTTTACCCGTTATAAATTTGGTATCGGTTTCAAAGAAAAGTCGACACAAAGTGAAGATTATTACGAGTTAAAATTCAACAGCGGCATCATGGATTGGTCAGGAAAGTTTGATCTCGACTTTCAACCTAATCCGAAGCACTACATCAAAACAGGAGCTTTGATAACCTATCACACATTCACTCCGAATGCAACAGTGATCAAGTCATCATTCGAACCGGACAATTCAGAAGACATCAAGAAAATATATTCTTTTGAAAGTGGAATTTTTGTGGAAGATGATTGGACATTGACATCAAAGCTGAAGATAAATCTGGGTTTGAGAACGAGTCAGTATTATCAGGATAAAAAATGGTATATCCGTCCGGAACCTAGATTTAGCGGGAGGTTTATGTTGGGTAAAGACTTTTCTGTGAAGGCGAGTTATGCATTAATGAATCAATACATCCATTTGTTGAGCAACACAGGAATCGGATTGCCAACGGATCTGTGGGTGCCGGCTACGAAACGTATCAGTCCACAACAATCGCAACAATGGGCAGTCGGTCTTGCAAAAGATTTACCATCCAAAAATCTGATGATTTCAGTGGAAGGTTATTACAAAACATTGAAAGACATCATCACTTACAAAGAAGGCTCGTCATTTCTGGATGCAGGCATAGGCGATGAAGCGAACGTTTCAGATTGGCAGGATAAAGTGACATCCGGAAAAGGTTGGAGTTATGGTGCTGAGGTTTTGCTACAAAGAAAAACGGGTAAACTGACCGGTTGGATTGGTTACACA
>JANOVT010000142.1:0-10633 GCA_031417525.1 Flavobacteriales bacterium
GCACCGCGGCTGAGGTCGTTCCACTTCACGGCGCGCGCCTCGAAACCTTGCTGGCATGAGCGGAACTCCTCCAGGTCATCCGGCGTGGCCATGCCCGTGGCATTAAAAAAGTCCTCGTACTGGCGCAAGCGCCGCTGGCGCGCCTCGGGTGGCTCGCCCTTGGGCGCGATGCAGTAGATCGTGGCCTCGCTCTTGTTCACCGAGATCGGCCGCACGACGCGAATCTGTGAACTGAACTGGTCCATCAGATAGACGTTCGGGTACAGGCACAGGTTGCGCGACTTGCGTAGCATCCAGTCGGCCTTGGCCTCGCCGAATTTTTCGATCCACTCAGGGCGCTTGGCGTACATCGGCCGGTCTTCCGGGTTGCCCCAGTTGGTCCACAGCAGCATGTGGCCGTTCTTGAACGAATACGAGCCACCGCCCTGCTTGGCCCAGGCGCCGGCGTTCATGGCCTTGACGTTGTCGACCTTGCCGTCGGCGCCGCGACGCGCAGTGGTAGCGGCGTAGTTCCAGTGCACGGCCGACACGTGGTAGCCGTCGGCGCCGTTTTCGGCCTGCAGCTTCCAGTTGCCGTCGTAGGTGTAGGTGGAGGCACCGCGCAGCACCTCAATGCCTTCAGGCGCCTGGTCAACAATCATGTCGATGACCTTGGTCGTCTCGCCCAGAAATTCAGCGAGTGGCACAACATCGGGGTTTACGCTGCCGAACAGGAAACCGCGGTAGCTTTCGAAAGCGCCAAGCTTGACCAGGTCGTGGCTGCCTTCGCAGTTGAAATTCGGTGGGTAACCAGCGTCTGGGCTCTGGTCTTTGACCTTGAGCAGCTTGCCCTTGTTGCTGAAGGTCCAGCCGTGGAAGGGGCAGGTGAAGGTGGACTTGTTGCCTTTCTTGAATCGGCACAGCACAGCACCCCGGTGCGTGCACGTGTTGGCCAGTGCATTGAGCAAGCCGTCCTTGCTGCGCGTGATGACCACCGGTTGGCGGCCGATGTGCACGGTGAGATAGTCGTTGACGTTCGGGATCTGACTCTCGTGGGCCAGGTAGACCCAATTGCCTTCGAAGATGTACTTCAACTCCAGCTCAAACAACTGTTCGTCGGTGAACACCGCCCGGTCCAGGCGATACAGATGCTTGGCGGGGTCGTCCTGCAGCATCGCTTCGAGTTTGGCGAGGCTGGCCGAGTTGTCTTGGTGGATCTGGATCACGCGGGTCTCCTTTTGGGGCGAGTCAACATCGAGTCGGGGTCCTGTGCGGGGTTGGGCGCTCCGAGACAAGACGAGTCGGCCCACGCCGCAGACACAGGCTGCAGCGACGGCATTCACTTGGATGGGTCGGGGGCGGTCGCCGGGCTGCGACCACGCCTCACACCGCGCGGGGCGGTGGGGCGCGCATCGAAGGATGTAAGGTCATCAAGCTTGTCTCCTGTTGACGGACGTGTCGTCTTCGAGTTCTTTTTGCCGGTTGCGGCGACAGCGTTGAGCATTTGGTCGATAGGGCTCGCGGCAGGCACAGTGTTCGCATTTGTTGTGCCAACTCTTCCCGGACGCAGCCGCTGCACATGGCTTCACTCGACAGCGGCTGAATCATTAGGTGCAAACCCCAATCACCGGGGCCTGATCGAGCCGTCGGTGAGCGAAGCAATTGATGCAGAGACGCGCGCCGAGCATCGCATTGAGTGCATCATCTGATCGATGGTCCGGGCTTTCCCGCGGGTTGCGATCAAAGGCAACTCGCTGCTTTCACGAGCGGAGACCTCGCGCCGGCTCGTAATGACGCTTCGGGTGGCACGTTGCGTGCTCGCAGTCATGTGAACTGCTCGACAAAATATGTGGAGACAACGATGTTGAAGTGCATCGAAGGCCGTCCGGGACGGTGGCCATGAAGAAGACCCGTTCGGGTTCACCCCATGAATTGCAGGAGCCGCTGCTGCGCTCTGATCAGGCCAGCATCGACCAGGTCCGCTTCCCGGACCTTGCCGACTTGATGACGCGACTGCACTTTTCGACCAGTGACGGCCGGATCTGGATGGACGAGCACCGCATGCTGCTGATCCACGCGAAAGCGCTGGGCTCGCTGCGACGCGAGATGATCGAAACGCTGGGCATGGACGTGACTCGCCGCCTGTTCACCCGCATGGGCTACCAGGCAGGCACCTACGACGCGGAGATGGCGCGCAAGGTGCGTTCAAAGACTTCGCTGAAGGACATGTTTGTTGTCGGGCCGCAGATGCACTGCCTGGAAGGCATCGGCCTCTCCGAGCCGGTGCGGCTGGAGTTCGACGTCGAGAAGGGCAAGCACTACGGCGAGTTCCTCTGGACCCATCAGGTCGAGGACGAGGAGCATGTCCGGCATTTCCCGATCGGCACCGAACCGTCGTGCTGGATGCAGGTCGGTTATGCGTCGGGCTTCTCCTCGGAGTTCATGGGTCGCCAGATCCTCTACCGCGAAGTGGAGTGCCAGTCGATGGGCCAAGCAGCCTGCCGCATCGTTGGCAAGCCGGTCGAGGCCTGGGGTAGCGAGGCCATTCAAGACCTGCAGCACCTGATGCCTGCGGCCCTGCGCAGTGACGCGCTGACCGCCGCAGTGTCGGCCTCCCGTTCCCCCGTGGTGGCCGGTACGGATGCGACGGAGTCCGCGCAGCCAGTCGGGATCTCGCCGGGCTTCAACTCCGTGCTGCACATGGTCCAGCGGGTCGCACCGACCAATGCCACCGTACTGTTTCTCGGCGAGAGTGGGGTCGGCAAGGAGGTCTTCGCGCGCATGCTGCATCGGCTGAGTTCTCGCAGCAACAAGCCTTTCGTCGCGGTGAACTGCGCGGCAATCCCTGAGTCACTGATCGAGTCGGAGTTGTTCGGCGCCGAGCGCGGCGCCTTTACCGGTGCCACGCAAAGTCGGGCAGGGCGCTTTGAACGCGCCGACGGCGGCACGCTCTTCCTGGACGAGATCGGCACACTGTCCGCGGGTGCCCAGGGCAACCTCTTGCGTGTGCTCCAGGAAGGTGAGATCGAGCGTCTTGGCGACACCCACACGCGGCGCGTTGACGTGCGCGTCATTGCGGCGACGAACGTCGACCTTCGCGAGGAAGCTGCAGCCGGGCGCTTCCGCGAGGACCTGTTCTTCCGCCTCAATGTCTTTCCGATCCGCGTGACGCCCGTGCGCGAACGGCGCGAGGACATTCCGCTGTTGATGACGCACTTCCTCGGCAAGTTCAATCGACTGCACGGACGGCGTCTGACCGGCTTCACGCAGCGTGCGGTCGATGCCGTCATGTCCTACGGCTGGCCCGGCAACATCCGCGAACTCGAAAATGTCATCGAACGCGGGGTCATCCTGGCGGCGGAGAACACAGTGATCGACGCTCCTCAATTGTTCACCAGCGGTGAGCAGTTCAGCAGCCAACAGTTCGCAGTCGGACGGGACGGGGCGCTGATACACACCGACCCGACTCGGTTGCTCGATGTTGAGTCGACCGACCCCGAGATCGAACGCGTGTCCAATCACATCAGCAATCTGCTGAACGGTATCGAGGACGACTCCAAAGTTTCGCTCGACGACATCGAGACCTTGCTGCTCAAGCAGGCCGTGACCCGTGCCCATGGCAATGTCGCCGCGGCTGCGCGCCTTCTCGGCATCACTCGCCCGCAGATGGTGTACCGACTGAAGAGCCGAGGCATCCTGCCGCATGGCGAGTAAGTTCAGTCGGGCGGACTGATGTTTTCCCACCTCGAGCGGCCGTCTGGCCCTCCTCCGGGCTGGCGGGAGGTGCTGGCCGATTTTGGCCCGCGCTACGCCGCCAATGGCTTCATTGGATGGGTGTTCTCCGCGACCGCTCCCGTGGCCATCATCCTGTCCGTCGGCATACGAGGTGGATTGAGCGAGTCGGAACTGGCGTCGTGGATCTTCGGCGTGTTCTTCATCAACGGGCTGATCAGCATCCTCTTCTGCTGGTTGTATCGGCAGCCGCTCGCGTTCTTCTGGACCATCCCTGGCACCGTGCTGGTCGGCCCTGCACTGGGGCACCTCAGCTTTGCCGAAGTAATCGGCGCGTTCTACGCGACCGGGCTCTTGATGCTCGTGCTGGGTGCAACCGGTTGGGTCAAGCGTGCCATGCACGCTGTGCCGATGCCAATCGTGATGGGGATGGTTGCAGGCGTGTTCCTTCGCTTCGGGCTCGATCTGATTCGTTCGCTGCATGACGATGCAGTCATCGCGGCGCCCATGATCGCCGTCTGGCTGTTGCTGACTGTCGTTCCCGGGCTGGGGCGACGTTTGCCGCCGCTGATCGGGGCACTGCTGGTCGGTGCGCTGGTATCGATCCTGGCGGGGCGCTTCGATGCCTCGAGCCTCGGCGCATTGGAACTCGTCCGGCCCGTTGTCCACGCGCCCCTCTGGTCGTGGGGCGCAATGTTCGAACTGGTCGTGCCTCTGGCGATCACCGTCCTCGTGGTGCAGAACGGCCAGGGCATTGCGGTGCTCAAGGCTGCGGGACACCAACCACCGGTCGATGCCATCACCGTCGCCTGTGGCGTCGGTGCATTGGCGAGCGCGGTGGTCGGCAGCGTCAGCACGTGTCTGACCGGGCCGACGAACGCGATCATCACCTCGTCGGGCGAGCGATCGCGACACTACACCGCGGGGATCTTCACAGGGGTGCTCGCCGTGATCTTCGGGCTGCTGTCGCCGGCATTCACGCGCTTGATGCTGAATGCACCGAAGGCCTTCATCATGGCGCTTGCGGGCCTGGCCATGTTGCGCATCCTGCAGGCCGCATTCGTCGCCTCGTTCAAGGACAGATTCACATTGGGCGCGCTGGTCGCCTTCCTGGTGACGGTGGCTGATCGTGGCCTGCTGAACATCGGCGCTGCGTTCTGGGGGCTGCTCGCCGGGCTTGCCGTCTCAAGCCTGCTGGAGCGGCGCGACTTTCGGGACGCCGCAAGTCTGCCATGAGCTGTGGCAGTGGTGTGCAGGAATCGTCACATCGGTCGGTCCCATGACCGTGCACCCATCGGCTTTGATCAGTATTGGAGGCACACGGTGAATCGGATCTCGGCGATCGTTTGCTTCGGCGTACCCGAGTCGCAGGTCGACATGCTGATCGAGGCCGCCATGGGTACCCCCTCCGAACCGGGGCGATGGGTGGTCTTCGGTGTGGACATGCACCTGCTCGGCGCGCTCGACACGCAGTGGGGAAAGGCCATCGACTTGGTGCTGGCGATGCTGCCCGGAACGAGCGAGGATCTACAAGATGCTGCGCTCACGATAATGGAACACGAGGGGCTGCGGTCGGCGGAATGCGTCTGGGTGCGCGGGCCCGATGTGCCGGGCAGCGCCCCCGAAGGCATGCTGGCGGCGTTTGACGCCAGGGGGCCTGGCGTCAGCGACCTTGTTTCTGCAATCGGTGGCCTTGTCGACGGAAGTGGTCCGATGCAACTAAGGTCGCCCGGAGATCGAGTTGGCAAATGATTCGGCCGGGGCAAGCAGTTGTGCTCTGCGCGCGGGACATGCCGGTTCATCCGCCGGTGAATGCGAAGTCGACCTCAGGCTGGAGCCCGCTGACAATACGCGCGATGCTCTTGCCCGAGCCGCAGGAGTGCGTCCAGCCGAGCGTGCCGTGGCCTGTGTTGAGGAACAGGTTGGACAGCTTGCTGCGGCCGATGATCGGCACGTTGCTCGGTGTGGCCGGGCGCAGGCCGGTCCAGAACTGCGCCTGGTCGCTGTCTCCAGCACCGGGGAAGAGTTGCTCGACGCGCTTGACGATGGCCTCGCAGCGCACGCGGTTCAAGTCGCGGTCGTAGCCGTTGAGTTCTGCCGTGCCGGCGATGCGCAGGCGGTCCCCCAGGCGCGAGAAGACCAGCTTGTATTCGTCGTCGGTCAGCGAGACCTGGTGCGCCATCGACGCGTCCTTCACCGGCATCGTCACCGAGTAGCCCTTGGCTGGGTAGATCGGTAGCGAGATGCCCAACGGCTGCGCGTACAGCGGCGACAGGCTGCCCATCGCCAGCACATAGGCATCGGCTCGCAGGCGCTGAAAGCGACCTTCGCTGTCGGTGGCTTCCACATGGTCGATCTGGCCGCCGGCTTCGCGCAATGCTGTCACTGTGTGGCTGAGCAGGAACTGCACACCATCGACCTCGCAGCGCTTGACGAGTTCGCGCGCGAAGCGATTCGCGTCGCCCGATTCGTCCTCCGCCGTGTAGGTGGCACCGGCCAGCTGCGGGCGGATGTGACGCAGCGCGGGTTCGAGTTTCACGGCGTCGTCGGCCGAAATCACGCGCCGATCGCAGCCGAGCGCGCGCATCTGCGCTGCCGGGGCTTCGGCGCCGTCGAATTCCTTCTGGCTCGTGTAGAAGTGCAGGATGCCCTGCGTGCGCTCGTCATAGGCGATGCCGATGTCGCGCCGCAACTGCTGTAGTGTGTCGCGGCTGTACGTGCCCAGGCGCACGATCTGCTCGATGTTGTAGCGGGTGCGCGCGGGCGTGCATTCGCGCAGGAACTGCAGGCCCCAAAGCCACTGCCGCATGTCAGCGCGGATGCGGAACAGCAGCGGCGCGTCTTCCTTGCCGAGCCACTTCAGCACCTTCAGCGGCGCGCCGGGGTTGGCCCAGGGCTCGGCATGGCTGACAGAGATCTGGCCGCCATTGGCGAAGCTGGTTTCCGCGGCCGGCGAGGCCTGGCGGTCGATGACGGTCACGTCGTGACCTTGCTGGCGCAGGAAGTAGGCCGAGGTGACGCCGAGCAGGCCGGCGCCGAGAACGATGACTTTCATGAGAGAAATCCCCAAAGACGAGTGGCGCGAACGTCGAGACGAATCGTCGTTCGCTGGCCGCTCCCCCTGTCCTTGGTACCTGAGAGATTCGGCCTGGAGTTGCGCTCCGGACCTTGCTCCTTCGGTGCGTCACGGGCGTGACGTCTCTCCAGACGGCGTTTGAGTTGTGCAGTACGGAACCTGAGCGTTCATGGGAGTTTGCGCCTTCGGTGGCCGCGGCTTGTGGCCGCAGCACTCTCCTGCTGGGAAGAAATGCTATCGGGTCGCGGCTTGTCCCTTCTCAGCGAGGAAGCGTTCGGCCAGCAGGACCCAATACGCGCTTCCGACGGAGATGTTGTCGTCGTTGAAGTCGTAGCCCGGGTTGTGGACCATGCAGCCACCTTCGCCCTTGCCTTGGCCGGTGCCGTTGCCGATCAGCACGTAGCTGCCAGGCACACGTTCCAACATGAATGCGAAGTCTTCGCTGCCGGTCAGCGGCGGGCCCTGCAGCGTGACCCGCTCGGCGCCGACGAGATCGGTCGCCACCTCGCGTGCGAAGGCTGTCTCGGTCGGTGTGTTGACCAGCACCGCATAGCCCGGCTTCCAGTCGATCTGCGTCTTGACGTTGAAGCTTTCGGCCTGCGCTACCACCAGCGCCTTGATGCGCTGCTCCAGTGTGGCCCGAACCTCGCGGTCGAGCGCACGCACGCTCAGCTCCAGTGTCGCCGATGCCGGGATGACATTGTTGGCCTTGCCGGCATGCAATGCGCCGACGGTGACGACCGCGGCGTGCAGCGGATCGATGTTGCGCGAGACGATGGTCTGCAGCGCCATCACGATGCTGGCGGCAGCGACGATCGGATCAGCCGCACGGTGCGGCATCGCGCCGTGGCCGCCGACACCAGTCAGCGTGATGGTCGCGTAGTCCGACGAGGCCATGGCTGCGCCGTCGCGCAGGACCAGGCGGCCTTGCTCAATGCCAGGCATGTTGTGCATCGCGAACACTGCGTCGCAGGGAAAGCGTTCGAACAGGCCGTCCGCCATCATGCGCAGCGCGCCGCCGCCGCCTTCTTCGGCTGGCTGGAAGACCAGGTGAAGCGTGCCGTCGAATGTGCCCTGTTCGGCGAGGTGGCGCGCCGCCGCCAGCAGCATCGCGGTGTGTCCGTCGTGGCCGCAGGCGTGCATCTTGCCGTGGTTCACGCTGGACCACTCGGCGCCGCTGGCCTCGTCGATGGGGAGTGCGTCCATGTCGGCGCGAATGCCCAGTCGCTTCGTACCGCTACCACGCACGAGTGTGCCGACCACCCCGGTGCCGCCCACGCCACGCTCGACCTCGAAACCCCAGCCTTCGAGCTTGTCGGCCACCAAGGCGGCAGTGCGGTGTTCCTCGAAGGCCAGCTCGGGGTGGCGGTGGATGTCGCGGCGCAGGCTGATGAACTCGCCGGCGCGGGCCTGCAGCGCGTGCAGCAGATATGTCACGGCCGGCTCACTGCGGCTGCAGGTTGATCTGCTTGGCGATGGCGCGGTAGCGGGCCGTCTCGGCCTCGAAGAACTTTGCCGACTCGGCCAGCGTCATCGGCGCCGACGCGACCTGGGTCTGGGCGGCCAGCTGCGCGCGCACCGACGGATCCTGCAGCGACTTGCCGATCGCGGCATGCAAGCGCACCACTACGTCTTCGGGGGTGCTCTTGGGCACCATGTAGCCCGTCCAGATCTTGTACGAGAAGTTCTTGAGCGACTGGCTTTCACTCGCCGCAGGCACGTTCTTGAGCAGTTCCGAACGCTGTGCGCCGAGTTGGCCGATCACCTTCAGCCTGCCTTGCTCGGCCAGCGCGCCCATCGCGGCGCTGTACACCAGCACCGCGAAGTCGACCTGGCCGCCGCCGATGTCTTGCAGCAGCGGGGCATTGCCCTTGTAGGGCACGTGGGCCAGCTTGATGCCGGTGGACGCCTGCACGTTTTCGAGGATCAGGTGGTAGAGCGAGCCGATGCCCACGCTGCCGTAGGTCAGCGGCTTGTCGGCCGACTTGCGCGCCAGCGCGATCAGTTCTTCGACGCTGTTTACCGGCAGGTCCTTGCGGGTAACGAACACCATCACTGCATCGGCGACCGGGTGCACGAGGCGGAAGTCTTCCGTCTTCAGCTTGACCGCGGCATTGGCCAGCGGCGACAGGATCACCTCGTTGGGTGAGCCCTGGAAGATGTAGTAGCCGTCGGCCGGCGCGGCCAGCACCTTTTGCGCCGCGAGCGCGCCGCTGACGCCGCCCAGGTTTTCCACCAGCACTTGCTGTCCCAGCTCCTTGCCGAGCGGGTTGAAGAAGATGCGCGCGATCGCGTCCGATGGGCCTCCAGCAGGGTACGGCACCATCAGGTTGACCGGCTTGGCAGGCCAGGTCTGCGCAATGGCCGCGCCGGCGCTGAGCAGCAGGCCAGCGATCAAGGTCAGCGACCGTTGGAACTTCGTCATGGCAACTCCTGGTGGGGTGAGAGCGACAGGTGGGCTCAGGCGTGGCCAATGTAGGTTTCGGTGTTCGCAAAGTCCAATGCATTGTTGGCTGAGTTAGCATGAGTTTCAAACACACTATTCGAGGCCGATGACATGACCCTCGTGCAGCTGCGACACCTTCTGTCGCTGGCACAGACCGGCTCCTTCAGCAAGTCGGCGACTGCCCTGTTCCTCACCCAGCCAGCGTTGAGTCGCAGCATTCGGGCGCTTGAGAACGAACTGGGTCAGAAGCTCTTCGACCGCATCGGCCGGCACAGCGAGGTAACACCCTTCGGTCGCGAGGTGGTCGAGCGCGCTCGGCAGCTCGTTGGGGCGGCAGACGACCTGCGCGACAGCGGTACGCAAATGGCACTTGGGAACGCCGGTGCACTGCGCATCGGCCTGGGGTCCGGGCCAGGCGCGATGCTGATGACGCCGCTGTTGATGCAAATGGCCACGCACCATCCGCAACTGCGACTCGAGATCTCGCGTGGCCGCACCGACCTGCTCGAACGCAGCTTGCGCGAGCGCGCAATCGATGCACTCGTGGTCGATGCTCGGTCGCTCTCGCCCGCTCCCGATCTTCGCGCCACCGAAACGTACGAGATGCGTGGCGCCTTTCTGTGCCGCCGTGGTCACCCGCTGCTTCGCAAGCGAGGCGGTGTGAGCTTCGATCAACTGCGGGCGTATCCGATCGCGGCCACACCGCTCAGCGACGAAGTAGCGCGCGTCCTGCTCGAGCGCTATGGGCCCGATGCGCATCCGGTGCGGTGCGTGACCCTGCGCTGTGAGGAGATTCCGAGCTTGGTCGAATTGACGCGGCACACTGACACCGTGTTGATCGCTATCCGTGCAGCAGGTCCAGAATTGACGGAACTGACGATGAGCCCGGCGTTGAATGCGACCGCGCGGTTTGCCATGGTCACCCTGGCCGGCCGCAGCGAACCGCCAGCGCTGTCGATCGTGCGGCGCCTCATGCAGGAACTGCTGCGCGACGCTTGAGCTGTGCACCCGCACCGTAGGGAGTGGGCATCGGCCTGAAGTTGACCCGTGCCGTGGACGCCTCATCCTCACGGACTGGAGATGGCATGGACGCCTCCCTCACAGCCGTCGAGGTGATCGGGCGTGAACGCTGCTCCCCCTATGGTCGAAGGCTGCGCGCCTCCTGCGCGATGGCCTCAAGCAGCCGCTGCGCCGGAATTGTCAATGGCCGGTCCATACGCGAGAGCAGGTGGATCGTCGTTGCAGGCAGCGGATCACCAATCGGCAGTGCCACGAGTTCCATCCGCGGACCATAGCGCTCGAAGAAGGCCCGCGGCATCACGCCGATGACGTCCAGGCCGGGCATCAAGGCAAGCAGCGTCGAGAACGACTCGCACTCGAGCCGGACCTTGGGAGGCGCA
>JANOVT010000143.1:0-28207 GCA_031417525.1 Flavobacteriales bacterium
GAATTCAACGAGTTGAAGATGAAATGCGGATTCATGTTGGCATTTAACGCCTGCTGTCGGAGCTCACTCATTTTCGCGCGAATGACCAGCTTGCGTTTTTTTGACCGATAAAAAAGAGAAAAAACGCCGATCACCAGAACGGTAAAAAAGAGAGCGACCAACATACGAAACCATAAAGTTTGTGTGAAGTGAGGACGAATGATGAAAGAAAGAGATTGAGCACTTCCCCAAATTCCATCTTCGTTTCTCGCACAAACTACATATTGATATTTACCCGGAGGCAGCGACCAGAACTCCGCGCTTCGGTTGGTGGTTTCCACCCAAAAATCCTGAAGACCAATGATGCGATAACGATAAGTCGTGTGATCACTTGTTCGATAATTCAGACTGATAAAATTGATTCTAATGTTATTTTGATCGTTTGAAAGCTGGATGGTCTCTGAAAGCATCATGGAAGAATCACCGACCAGAAAAGATTCTATTCTGACGTTCGAAAGACTACCATGGAGTGAAGTCGCATCGGGTTCAATCAAACAAATACCATCATTGGTTGCAACGTACAGCGTGTTTCCGATGAAGGTCAGATCATTCACCTCGTTCGAAGGAAGACCTTTTTGAAAACTGACAATAAACGAATCAAATTTTTTCTGTCCCACATTGTGCATGGTGATCCGTTGTAGACCGCTTGCACAGCCGACCCAAAGATTGCCGGCAGCATCGGTTTCCAGGCAATCAACCATATCCGAAAGCAGTCCATCCCTTTCGTTGATCACGGTTGACTTTTCGTCTTTGTAAAAAATCAATCCACTATTTCTTGTAGCAATGACGAGATGCTGATTCCATTCCACCATGTCGGCTACACGAGGTTTAGCACCCGACAGATTTAAGTCAACTTCCTTGAATGCATTTTCCTTGTAAAGAAAAAGGCCGGAGTTTGCTCCAATCCAAAGTGTATTTGAAGCATCTTCATAAAGTGCATTGCATCTTTCTTTAAAAATCGCTTTGTCGACAGGCAGCCACTTTTCATTCACATCCATAAATGCGATACCATCTGCCAAGGCGAAAGCACACGACCCGTCACTCAATGAAATACTTTTTCTGATGGTACTTTCAATGTTGAGTGATTTTATTTTTCCATTCTTCACATCATAAAAATGTGGCTTGTTACCCAGAACAATATTCCCCTTGTCGGTAAATGTAAAATCGAGTGAAACGCCACTGGGAACAGCTTCCAATGTTGTCAATTGGGCCGTGTGATCCTTCAACTCATAGATTTTTCCTTCTGCGTCGCTATAAAAAATTCCATCTTTAAATTTTTTGATGCTGATGGTTTTATTCTGTTTGCTGGTTTCGCCGGTTTTATAAACCTTGACATCCAATGAGGGAACAAAAAACAATCCGTTGTCGCGATCACCAAACCAATAATTTCCAGATTTGTCCTGTAGGACAGATGTAATAAAATGACCTTCAAAAAAAACTTCCGAATCACCCGGACCATTTGCGTAGTCGCGGATGCGATAAGCACCGTTACTATTCGTGAGCCACAAATTTCCGCTTCGATCGTGTTCAAGCGTAGAAAAAAGATACGGCGATGAATCAAAAAAAGCACTCACATTTCCTACATCATCAAAAATGACAAAACCACCTGGGCCGGCCAGTGCCCATTTGTTCTTTTCCACTTCCACACTGCAGGCCAGTTTGCATTCACCTGCTACATCGAGCAGGTAACTAATGTTATCCGTTGTGCTGATTCGATTATCGTTGGTCACTTCACCTACTTCCAGCGTGACAAGCTTTTCTCCCACCTTTCTCAAATAGTATGTCGGCTTTTCTCCGGCCTTCACTTCGAAAGGTTTGTATTCTTCTACACTATCGCCAAAACATTTGAAGAGTTGAATACCGGAAAAAGTTGTCACCCACAAAGTATCATGCTCATCAAAATAAAACGGCCCGGGTAATTTATCGCGAAGCAATTCACCGATTCGTTCATTGCCTTTGTAAGCATGAATGGAATCTCCTTCCAGATAACAATAAGCGCCATTGTTGCACATAAACCACATCCTGCCTTGTCGATCTTCATTGATCAATAGAACATTGTTCGTCGGGAAACCATTTTTGGTTGTGTACACTTCAAACTCGTAGCCATTGAAACGTGCAGCACCACGTTCAGTGATGGACCAGATATAACCGCGACTGTCTTCAAACAAACCTTGAATTTGAGTAGAAGGCAAACCATCGCGTGTATCAAAATGTCTGAAGGAAACCGACTCTCGAATCTGCGCACCGACAAATTTTTGCAAGAGCAAAAGCAAAATGGGAATTAAAAATCGGAGGCAGTGCGGCATCAAGGCTTGATGAATCGTTGTTTGATCGTATCCAAAAATAAGGGCAGACGGCGTTTGGCTATCTGAAGTTTTGTGCCATCTAACAATTCCGCCATGCCACCATCATCTCGCAAATAACCTTTCAGAAAACGAATATTGATGATATGTGAGTTGTGAATACGAATGAAGAGCGATTCATCCAGAAAATCTTCGAAGTGTTTCATGGGTTTGCTGACAAGCACCTTTTCACCATTGCGAAGAAAAATCGTCGTGTAGTTGCTATCGCTTTCAAGCCGGATGATGTCCGACATATTTTCAAAACGATAACCGGAATGATCAGGAAGTGCAATTCGCTGCGGTGAATCTTCATGCGAAGTCTGGATCATGAGTTTCAACGCATCATTATAACCCTTTTCGAAATTCGGATTTTCACTTTTCAATCGATGAAGTTGCTCCAACTTTTTAGCCGCGCTTTGAAGTTCCTTGATGCTAACGGGTTTCAGGATATAATCAATCGCACTCGCTTTGATCGCTTTTAATGCATACTTCTCAAATGCCGTCACAAACACGACCATTGGTTTTGGCTCTTCCAGTTTACTAAGGAGTGTAAAACCATCGATGTCATTCATGTGTACATCGAGAAAAATCGCATCGGGTTGTAGATCCTTGATGTGGTTAATTCCATCCATACCGGAAAAAGCTGTTCCTGCAATAGACAACTCGGGACAATATTGTTGCACGAGTCCCATGAGAATTTCACGTGCATTTTTTTCGTCGTCTATGATGAGGCATTTGACCATGGTCCTGTTTGACAGAATTGATTCAGACAAATGAACACGATACAAAGGACGAAATGATACATTCTTTGAGAATTCGGGGGTGAAATGTGAGAATTCGGCCGGTGAATCATATCCTATCCTTATTACGGCAATCGGCTTTCATTCAAAATCATGTCCTAAAACTAGTTCTTTTGTTACATTTTGAATTCTCCAATGAGTCATGGAATTTTTAGAAGCATTGGGCTTGTTATTTCAATACTAGCGACAATCAGCAAGGGTTACAAAGAAGATTGTACCTTTGTGTCTATGACGAAAAAAGTCTATTTAGATACATCGGTTGTTGGCGGCTACTTTGACAAAGAGTTCGAAGCAGACACCATTCCCTTTTTCGAGCGCGTTATCCTTGGTGAATTGACAATCATTGTATCCGATCTTTTAGAAGCAGAACTACTGAGAGCGCCCGACTTTGTTAAGGAATTGATGTCGAGCATTCCCGAAAAAAACAAGTTGAAAGTAAAGCTGACACAAGAAGCAATTGAACTTGCTGATAAATACATTGAAGCAAAAGTCGTTGGAAAAACTAGTCGTGCAGATTGTCAACACATTGCTATGGCAACCTTGAACAACGCAGACGTTTTGGTAAGTTGGAATTTTAAGCATATCGTAAATCTTGACAGAATCAGAGGATACAACGGTATCAATTATCAGCTTGGGCATCAGATGATAGAAATTAGAACCCCAAAAGAAATATTTCACTATGAAAACGAAGATTAAAAAAACAGATCAAGATTTCGATGCGATCAAAGTGATGCGTGAAATTCGCGACAAAATCAGCATTGAAATAATGAATATGACATACGAGGAGGAAAGAGCTTATCTGGATAAATTGTTAGCTGCTGGTACCGCGAAATAATATTGTTTGGATTATTCACTTTCCATTTTAAAGAAGTTCTTCCAACTCCTTTCATGAGTTTATGACTTCATTATTTCTTTAGGTACTCGCTGAATATGTATAGAAAAACCCGCTTTTCTATACATATCCCCAAAACAGGTATAGAAAACAGGCATTTTCTATACATATCAGATATGACGAGCTATTCCATTGAAAATCAATAATAGCAGTCAAAAAACCAGCACGTACATTCGCGCCCGCAATGCAAAACTCCGACGACAAACTCAAAAAGATCATCTCCCATTGTAAGGAGTATGGTTATGTATTTCCATCCAGTGAAATCTATGATGGATTAAGTGCCACGTATGATTATGGCCAATACGGTTCAGAACTAAAAAACAACATCAAGGAATATTGGTGGAAGGCGATGACACGCCTGCATGAAAATATTGTCGGAATTGACGCCGCTATTTTTATGCATCCGACCACCTGGAAAGCAAGTGGCCACGTCGATGCATTCAACGATCCACTGATCGACAACAAAGACTCGAAAAAACGCTATCGCGCCGATGTACTTCTCGAAGACTACATTAAAAAGATCGAAGCGAAAAATGATAAGGAAGTAGAAAAAGCGAAAACCAAATTTGGCGACGCTTTCAACGAAGAGCAATTCCGCGCGACGAATCCGAATGTGCTTCGCAATCAGGAAAAAATCAACGCGGTGGCATCACGCATCAAAGCAGCGCTGGAATCTTCTGATCTGGTGGAGCTGAAACAAATTATTGAAGATTTAGAAATCGCCGATCCGGAAACGGGTTCACGCAACTGGACCGATGTGCGCCAGTTCAATTTGATGTTCTCCACCGAAATCGGAAGTGTTGCCGGCGATGCAGCCACTATTTATCTGCGACCAGAAACGGCACAGGGAATCTTTGTCAATTTTCTGAACGTACAGAAAAGCGGAAGAATGAAAATTCCATTTGGAATTGCACAAATCGGTAAAGCATTCAGAAACGAAATCATTGCGCGTCAATTCATTTTCCGCATGCGTGAATTCGAACAAATGGAGATGCAGTTTTTCATC
Source organism: Flavobacteriales bacterium (assembly GCA_031417525.1). GTDB lineage: Bacteria > Bacteroidota > Bacteroidia > Flavobacteriales_D > Sanyastnellaceae > JAIBBG01. The sequence continues at coordinate 5,080 of JANOVT010000143.1, forward strand.
AAACCGGGAACAGATAGTGAGTGGTACAACTACTGGAAAAATGCGCGCATCAAATGGCATCAGGCGTTGGGAATGGGTGATGAGAATTACAAATTCCATGATCACTTGAAACTTGCACATTATGCAAAAGCGGCTTGTGATATCGAATTCAATTTCACGATGGGCTTTAAAGAGCTCGAGGGAATTCACTCACGTGGCGATTTCGATTTGGGAAAACACGAAGAATTTTCCGGAAAAAAACTTCGCTATCACGACACAGAAAGCGCCGAAAGTTTTGTTCCTTTTGTCATTGAAACATCAATTGGATTGGATCGCATGTTCCTCGCAACTCTCACCTATGCGTATTACGAAGAGAAACTGGAAGACGGATCTGAGCGTATTGTGTTGCGCATTCCTCCGGCACTTGCGCCGGTGAAAGTTGCAGTACTTCCATTGCTCAATAAAGACGGACTTCCGGAAAAAGCACGTGAGATCGTAGACAAACTCAAACTCGATTTCAATTTACAATACGACGCGAAAGATGCGATTGGTCGTCGATACAGAAGACAGGATGCCATCGGAACACCATACTGTGTAACCATAGATCACGACACCCTCAACGACAATTGCGTGACGATTCGCGAGCGCGATTCCATGAAACAAGAACGTATCAGCATTGATAAAGTGCGTGAGATACTTGCAGAGCACGTGAGCATGAATCGGTTGTTGGAGAAGTTGGTGTAGGTATTTTTCGTTCAAGAACCCAGCGAAAAACCGAAAATTATTCGGATATTTTTCGAGTCGACTCGAAAAATATCCGAATAATTTTCGGTTTTAGTTTGTGCTATACTATCCATGGGCCATGATAAACAGGGATTTAGCCAATATCATTCGCTACTTTCGCACATAAAGGTAAGGCGATTCACATAATAGGGCCTCGGCAAGTTGGAAAATCCAAAATGCGAATAATATCGTATTTGAAGGTGAAATGAGGAATGAGCAACTATACAGGCCAAGGGAAATCTCAAAAGAGCAAAAAGTTCTTGAGCTCATTTGTCTGAAAGGATTTTCGGTTAAAAAGGTTTCGCAAGCATTAAATATGCCTGAAGCCGAAATAAAAATAAATTTGAGATCTGAATTATTTAAATACAGAAAAAACGGCGTTCAATGAACATAAGAGAATATATAAAAACGGGGATTCTTGAAATGTATGTTTTAGGACAGACCAGTGATGAGGAAAACCTTGAAATAGCAGCTCTGTCGAAAATTTATCCTGAAATAAAAACTGAGATAGATGAAATTACTGCATCATTTATTGCTTATTCAGAATCAACGGTAGGAGCGGTTAACCCTTCCGTTAAGCCCATGTTGTTGGCGACCATTGATTATACTGAACGACTGAGGGCAGGAGAAGCTCCAACTTTTCCCCCAATCCTGAACGCAAATTCCAAAATTTCTGATTTCGAAGAATGGACAAATAGGGCAGACATGATGGATCCGAAGCATTTCGAAGATATTTATGTCAAAATAATCGGGTACGATTCACAAGCTAACACGGCAATTGTATGGATAAAAGGCGCTACCCCTTATGAAATTCATACGGACGAATATGAAAAGTTTCTGATTCTTGACGGCAGTTGTGACATTGTTACAGACAGTGAAACCTACTCACTTCTTCCGGGCGATTACAAATCCATACCTCTACATGAAGGTCATGTTGTTAAAGTTACTTCAACCACTCCGTGTAAGGTAATCTTACAGAGAGTGGCGGCGTAAATTTTTCCCGTCGGGTGATGAATGAATACAACACTAGCACTTAATTCCACAAAAAATTGACAATCCAAACGAATTACAGCGAAGAAGATATGGTGGCAGGGCTCACTTCGGGCAACCAACAAATTTTTGCTGTCTTGTATGATAATTACTCCAGAGCTTTGTACGGAATCATTAAAAAAGTGATCGATAACGACACAATTGCAGAAGACTTATTGCAGGAAACATTTATCAAGATATGGAACAATCGTTATTCGTATGACTTCTCAAAAGGAAGATTGTTCACCTGGATGGTATCGATCGCAAGAAATTCAAGCATCGATTATCTGCGTTCCAAACAAAACAAATTTGAAGAGAAGGTGAACAAAGGTGAGAACGCCCTTACAGAAATAAATAAAATCCGAAGCGTCGAAATACCTATTGACCAAATCGGATTAAAAAATGTATTCAGCACATTAAGCCAAGACCACCGCACACTGATCAATCTCGCGTATTTTGAAGGCTACACGCAAGCAGAAATTTCTCAAAAATTAGACCTGCCATTAGGAACTATCAAGACTAAAATTCGCACAGCACTTACTACACTTAGAAATGAAATGAAACAATCCATTTCTGCCACATAATGCAATAATTGTCACGCATATCATTAAATAAAATTGCACGTGTCGTTTTCTGGGCCTTCACTGCCTGGTTGTTTACTCATCTTTTCATATTTCAAACGGCCCTTGTTCCAACGGCTTCTATGAGCAAGGCACTGACAGGGGGTGATTACATTTATATAAACAAGTTGGCATATGGGGCTCGTATTCCAATCACTCCTCTTTCGTTGCCTATTGGCACAGCTTATGTTGATTGGATACAAATTCCATATTGTAGAATACCTGGCTATTCCAATGTTCACTATAATGACGTTCTCGTTTTTAATTTCCCAATGGAAAACGATGTGCCTGTCGACGAACGACAAGAATATGTGAAGCGCTGTGTTGCATTGCCAGGAGATACACTTCAAATCATTAAAGGAAACATTTTCATCAACAACAAGGATTATACAGAAGCAACAATTATTGATGCTGACTCGATACAACCAATAGATAGCAGTGTGTATTCACCTTCCGTATTTCCCCATTCAGCTCAAATAAAATGGAACGCCGACAATTTCGGCCCACTCTACATTCCTAAAAAAGGAGAGAACATTCTGTTGAATCCCGAAAATGTTTTGCTGTATCAAACGGCGATTGAAAAGCATGAGAACAACTCTCTTACGATAAGAAGCGACTCTGTATTCATAAACAGTGTCTATAGCACTACGTACACATTCAAAATGAATTATTATTTCGTGATGGGTGACAATCGCTACAACTCAATAGATTCAAGATTTTGGGGTTTCGTTCCTGTGGACCATTTGATTGGAAAAGCGTCGTTCATCATTTCCTCTAAAGACAAAGGTGTGTTCACGCTTATCAGGTAACAGCAAAGCTGTTTTTCCAAAGATTCGATCACTTGTCAATTTATTTTTTTCATTTCATAAATCCAGAAGTTCTTTTTTCTCGTATTTGAGAAAGAACAAAACATTGTTTCTAAATCAAATTGGGCGACAGCAATCTGAAGAGAAGAAAATTCCTTAATCAAAATGAAAATGAGAAATCTTACTAAAAAAATCCTGACAATTACAAGCGTTCTTGCGATAGCAATAGCTTTTGGAATTTGGGATGCGCAAAAATCCTCGGTGGAAGCATCCAGCCATAGGGAGGCGCCATTGATTGCCAACGACCCCTTGGCAGACAATACAGACCTATATGCGTTTAGGAGCCCGGACGATCCCAGCACTGTGACAATACTTGCCAATTATGTCCCATTGCAATTACCACAAGGTGGACCAAATTATGCCTCCTTTGGTGAAAATATTCGCTATGAAATTCATATTGAAAATGACGGAGAAGCAGGCGACGACATTACCTATCGCTTCACGTTCATGAAGACAAATCAAGACCCGACTACATTCTTTAATATTCGTCTCGGACAACAAAATTTAAAAACCACCTATATCGCTGAAAAAAGCATTGACGGCGGCGAATTCACGACCATTGTTGCAAACGGCATAGTACCTCCTCCGAACATTGGACCCCGGTCAATTACAGGCGGTGCAGGCTTGAATGCGACGGATTATAATTCACTTATGGCCGGCGCAATCACCAGCGCAACTGAAGGTGGCGGAGAAACAATTTACTGCGGACCTGCTGACGATCCATTCTTCGTTGATCTGGGTGGAATCTTTGATTTGGGACAAACTCGCGCAGGCGGCACTGGTGTGGATACACCGGTGGATGGTGTCAATCATAAAAACATTCATTCCATTGCCATTAAAGTTCCTATCAGCACGTTGCAAAAGGATGGACTAGCGGTAACATCGGCAGCAAATATTCTGGATGCCGAATTCGTGATAGGCGTTTGGGCTTCTGCCAGCAGACAGGCAACACAAACAATAAGTGAAACAGGCGGAAATCCTTCCAACTCAGGAGCATGGATCCAAGTTTCTCGCCTGGGAATGCCTCTAACTAATGAAGCAGTTATTCCAATTGGCGACAAGGACAAATGGAACGCTTTAACGCCTTACACGGAAGACCCGGCGATGGAAGCCTATTTCTGCAATCCTGAATTAGGTTTATACATGGACAACTCACTTTTTGGCGCTGCTGTACCAGGCTTAGAAGCTCTACGAATTCAACGCAACTCATTGCAATCTTTTGACTTCGGAAATACACACGATGGATTATGGCCAATCCGTGAAACAAACGGTGGTGTGGGCACTGCGCTTGACACCAATGCTTATGGAAATTACTTATTACGCCAGGGGCAACCTCGTTCGGTAGATCTATTGCCAATATTTTACACGGGTGTTCCAAACTTGGCCCCATACCAATTGGCAACAGGAAAAAACGGCAATCCACTGGCGAATGGAAAACCATTTATCAATAATTTCTTGCCAACATTCGGTGATATGCTAAGACTAAACATGGCAGTACCAATTACTCCACGTAACGACCCTGCCTTCAGTTCCCTTGGTCTTATCCAGGCTGCGGTATTAGGTTTAACTGATCCGGCATACAATGCCAATGCAGACCTCCAATGGATTCCCAATATGGATGGATTTCCTAACGGTAGAAGATTGGAAGATGATGTAACCCGAATAGAACTTCAAGCTGTCGGTGGTGTAGTGCTCGCTGCAGTTGGACTATGGTATGATGATTACATCGCGGGATCTCCCAATCCGGTAACAACTGATTTAGTAAGTGTACTAAGTTATACAACAGGAATCGAGGCAAATGACACAACATTTAATTCCACATTTCCTTACCTGCAAACTCCTTGGGAAGGGTATGCTAATCGCAGCAAGAAATAACTCATAACATCGACCTTCAAAAATAAAATAATGAAAAATATTACATCCATAAAAATCCTTTCAATAACAAGTGCCGTAGCGTTAGCTGTAGTATTTGGAATTTGGGATTCTCAGAAATCCGCTGTGCAAGCATCCAGCCACAGGGAAGCGCCATTGATTGCAAACGATCCGTTGGCGGACAACACAGACCTCTATGCTTTCAGAAGTCCGGATGATACAAACACCGTAACGATTCTAGCGAATTATGTTCCATTGCAGTTACCGCAAGGAGGACCTAATTACGCTTCATTTGGTGAAAACATTCGCTATGAAATTCACATTAAAAACGATGCCGCCACAATAGGTGATGACATTACCTATCGCTTTACGTTTACGAAAGTCAATGAAGATCCTACCACCTTTTTCAATATTCGTTTGGGTCAACAAAATTTGAAAACCACTTATACTGCTGAAAAGAGTTTAGCCGGTGGTCCTTTTTCAACGATTGTTTCAAATGGAATTGTGCCACCTCCGAACATTGGACCTCGCTCAATAACCGACGCAACGGTTGGTTTGGGTGCTACAGATTATGAAGAGCTAATGATGGCAGCCATAACCACAGCAAACGGCACGGGAGGAGAAACAATTTATTGCGGACCTGCTGACGATCCATTCTTTGTTGATCTCGGTGGCATTTTCGACTTAGGCCAAACGCGCGCAGAAGGAACTGGAGTAGATGCCCCAATAGATGGCGTAGCCTGCAAAAATATTCACACCATTGCAATTAAAGTTCCTATCAGTACGCTACAAAAATCAGGACTCAACACAAGCTCTGCAACAAATATCCTGGACGGTAATTTCGTTATAGGTGTGTGGGCTTCTACCAGCAGACAACAAATTAGAACCTTGAATGGAAACGGCACCGAAACACACACAGGCAATTGGGTGCAAGTATCACGAATTGGTATGCCGTTGACCAATGAAGCGGTTATTCCCATCGGTGATAAAGACAAATGGAACTCGTTAACTCCATACAATGAAGACATCAACATGGACAATTATTTCTGCAATCCTGAATTAGCGTTATACATGGACGACTCTCAATTTGGTGGAGCTGTTCCGGCTCTGACTGCGTTGCGAGTTCAATCTGCATCACAAACCATTTTAGGAAATGTCGATTTCAGAAACGGACAAGATGGTCTGCAAGTGCTTGAAGGAAATGCTGCATTAATAGGAACAGCATTAGATCCAGCCATTTTTGGAACCTACCTGCTGCGTGCGAACTGTCCGCGTTCTGTAGATTTGCTTCCAATATTCTACACAGGAGTGCCCAACCTGGCACCTTACCAGCTGGCTACAGGTAAAACCGATGGAAATCCGTTAAGTGCAGGAAAACCTTTCATCAACAACTTTTTACCCACTTTTGGTGACATGTTGAGATTGAATATGGCCGTTCCAGTTACGCCTCGTAACGACCCCGCTTTCAGTTCACTTGGCTTGATACAAGCCGCTGTGTTGGGTTTAACCGACCCAACTTATAATTCCAATTCAAACATTCAGTGGATTCCAAACATGGATGGTTTTCCAAATGGAAGAAGACTGGAAGACGATGTTACGCGAATCGAGCTACAAGCCGTTGGTGGCGCAGTACTCGCTGCAGTTGGGCTTTGGTACGATGACAGAAACATTGGGGCTACTCCTCTCACTCCTGATTTACTAGGTGTACTTGGCTACACAACAGGAATAGAAAAAAATGATACCACCTTCAAGTCTACTTTTCCTTACGTGCAAACTCCGTGGGAAGGATATGGAATGTGCGGTACTTCATCACAAACAGGAGTTGGAATAAATGAATTTGGATTGAGTGTAGGTGCTCCAAGTATTGGGATGATTCAAAATTATCCGAACCCATTTAAGGACAACACAACCATAAAATACAGGCTCACCACAGAGGCCAAAATAAACATTTCCGTTTATGATGTATCGGGCAGGAAAATAACAACCCTTGTAAATCAACAGAAACAAGCTGGTACTCACGAAATAAACTTAAGCTCAGAAAACATGAGTAACGGAATTTATTACGTTGCTCTTTCAACCGGAACAGAAGTGCTCCAAACAATTAGAGTGTCTGTTTCTAAATAAGTTTGAGTTTGGTATTAAAAAAGCAACCAAAGAAGTCTCGTTTAGTTCGAGATTTCTTGGTTGCATTTTTTCTTTTAGCCTAATATTATCCACTGAAAATTGACGCCGTCTCCATGCGCAGATATCTATACCCCATATTAGTCTTCATCACGCTCGCCTTCTTTGGAGTTATTTTAATTTTTGCAAAAAAACCAACAAAGCAAGTTCCAGGTTTAATACTGCGTTCAGGCGCAATTGCAATGTCCGCTGAATGGCTGGACACAAAAAAGGCAATAGAAGCACTATTAGCTGAATTAGCAGCAAATCCGGAAAACTTTAAGGCTAAATTAAATCTTGTACAAGCTTACATTCAGGAGGCTCGCATCACAGGAAACCATGGGTACTATGATAAAGCCGCACTCGATTTACTGGATGACATCATCCTAAACGAGCCAACTAATTTTGATGCCTTGTGTTGTAAGGCAACAGTGCTCCTCTCGCAACATCACTTTACTGACGGACTTTTGGTAGCGCAACAAGCACTGCCGTTAAATGCCAATAGTGCGTTTATTTATGGAATCATGTGTGATGCCAATGTGGAGTTAGGAAATTATAATGAAGCAGTAAAAATGGCGGACAAAATGATGTCCATTCGTCCTGACAATCGTTCCTATTCGAGAGTTTCCTACTTAAGAGAAATACATGGCGACTTGACAGGCGCTATACAAGCTGCAAAATTAGCTGTGTCTGCCGGTTATCCCGGACTCGAGCAAACTGAATGGACCAGAATGATACTCGCTCATTTATACGAGAGCACCGGTCATTTGGACAGTGCAGAATTTCAATATCGTTCCGCACTAAACGAGCGTCCAGACTATGCATTTGCGATCGCAGGGCTTGGGCGATTAGAAAAGGTAAACGGCAATTACAAAAATGCTATTTCACTTTTTGAAAAAGCAAAAAACATGATGTCGGAATATTCTTTTACAGATGAACTTACCGATGTGTATCGCTTGAATAATGAGAAAGAAAACGCAGACAGATCCGCACAGGAAGTAATTAATCTGTTGAGTCCATTGGCCGAAGGCGATGAAAGCGAAAGTGTTCATGGCCACTACGCCGATAAAGAACTCGCTTATGCCTATCTCAAAATAAATGATACAGATAATGCACTAAAGCATGCCATGCTCGAATACGAAAGACGACCAGACAACATCGATGTTTGTGAAACAGTCGCCTGGGTAAATTATAAAAAGGCGAATTATTCGGAAGCCAACAAAATGATAGACAAAGCACTTCGCACCAACTGTCAAAACCCATCCCTGATCTGTCGCGCCGGGTTAATAAAAATAAAAGCCGGTGAAATTGAAAAAGGAATTGCATTCATCAAAAAGGGGATTGATACAAACCCATATATGACTGATACCGAATTAGCGCAGGAGGCAATAGCGTACTTAACTGTCAAATAAAAATGCTGCGTTCTATCAAAAGCCACATTTTCCATTTTGCAATTTGTGGCATCTTATTCTTTGCACCTCTTGCATTGAGTGCGCATGCAGCAACCGACCTCAGTAAGTATTCGAGAACAGATGTTGCTTCGATTTATTTAAAACTTGGTTACACCCACATACTTCCATTGGGATTGGACCATATACTATTCGTATTGAGTCTATTTTTTCTGAGTCCAAGAATCAAAGTGGTTATTCTGCAGGCAACCGCTTTTACGGTAGCTCATTCCATTACCCTTGGATTGGCTATGTACGGGTTCATCTCACCACCAGCACATATTATCGAGCCTATCATTGCGCTGTCCATCATGTTTGTGGCAGTCGAAAACATGATTTCCGATAAATTAAAGCCATCCCGTATCTTAATAGTATTCGCCTTTGGATTGATACACGGAATGGGGTTTGCGAGTGTTTTAACCGATTTGGGGTTACCCCAAAATAAATTTGTGGTCTCTCTGCTTACATTTAATCTGGGCGTGGAATTAGGTCAATTAACCATTATTCTCCTGGCGTGGTTTCTTATAGGCAAATGGTTTCATACAAAAGAGTGGTACAAGAACCGGATTGTCATTCCTATATCTGCTATGATTGCTGTCATTGCCCTTTATTGGACAATTGAGCGAACATTCTTTGTGGCTTAACAAATTCCCACCCTTTAAGTCACAGATTCAATAGGTAGTTCTAAGCACTCTGTTGTGTTTTACACGCGTCGCTAAAGAGCCTTTTAAGGCTCACATTCCGCGAATACACTTTTGTTCAGTTAGACAGAAAACAAATGAACAGTTCTTAACACTATTCGCAGTCATTTGATGTTGAGGGTTACATCTCAGGAGGCGCTTCACCAGGCATACAGAAAAGAATTCCGCCAATCAAACACATAGCAATTAAAATATAAAGTGCATTGATGATGATGTATTTAGCGCCACGATTTTCATAAAGAGCATGAGTTATTCCCCATGGAATAGCGATGAAGAGAGACAACATCATTCCATGAAATGCGCCATGAAAAAACTCCGGCAAATTTTCATCTTCATGCACCCAAGTAGATAGAAAAGAACTTACAACAAGCGCCATCACGAAAGCAAGACTGAAAATCAGGCCCATGTTGGCCTTCTTTGCGTCATCCATCGTAAGTCCGGCACCTTTCATCCAGATTGTTCCGAACACTTTCGGATGATACCAGATAAAACCTAATGCCATAGAAGAAGCAGCAGCGATAAGAACAGCGATCCAATTTGTAGCGTCGAACATAATGTGGTGATTTTGGGGGTTTGATGGCTAAAGTAGTCGGGATGCCATGTATGAAAGTACCGTCTGTAGAATTTTATCGACTCAAAACATTAGACACGAAATTTATTTAGCACTCAGAAATTGTGGCCTGATTCCTTTCTCGCCAGTATTCACTCTACTCTGGATCACTTTCACATTCCGGAGAAAAAAAGCCAGTCCAACATGTCACCAAATAAAACTTCCTTCAATAAAGTGACAAAAAATGTCACTTTCCCAAGAGGAATTTAAAATAGTGACAAGATTTGTCACCTATTTTTGAATTGCTATAAAAGATGACATGACAGAACATTATCTCAGAACTGAACTTCAATTAACGCAAAAAGAATTTTCGCAGTTATTAAGGATTGATAAGTCCGCAGTCGTTCATGCGGAGAGAGGTCGCAGGTCTTTCAGTAAGAAGTCTAATAAAATCATCGGAAATTTTCGCGACACTTTAGACGCGAAGGTTCAGAATCCTAACTCAACAACAGAGGTTTCAGCTATACGTAATGAACAATCCGCATCATCGGCAGTCATCTTAAAAAAAGACATTCGAAATTATACCTACAGATTAGCTTTCAATCAGAGAGCCCTTAAGGCTATGAAAGAAAAATTCGATCATCTAATACAAAGCATAGAAAATCTTTATTTCATTCAACAATTTCCTGAAAAGTTTGAAGAGCTTGAATATATGTGGATCGATCTTCAAATCCGGTTGAATAAACAAAAAATCAGAACGTGTAGTCTTGAAAAACAACATCAGTTGGAATTACGAATTTCCGAAGTAAAAGCAGGATTAGCGAAAGCGGAAGAAATATTGAGGCAAATAGAAGGAGCGCAATAAAAAGGCCTTTTATATTTCACCAATGAACTATACTTGCGGAACCCGCCGACTAAACGTATCCAACAAAGCTGTATATGTCCAAGCAACTCTAAAAGTCAGATTCAATCGTACAACCTCGAAAATAACTCTGGATTCATAATTTAATATCTTCCCCAGAATTACTCCACTATGAAAACTGCGGCTAACCCATTTGAAATCATACAACCCGGAAATAGATGGGCGCCATCCCAAGGGCAATTAGATGCTTTGAATAATGAGTACGAAAAACTCCTGCCTCCACTGGTCCATAAAATTCGCACTGCGGTAGCAGAGTGGAGAGAAAATAATTATGCTGGCGCTTCCAATACCTCAATTCAATTATTAAATTATTGGTTTGAACAATCTCACCTCACTGACTCTGGCAACTTTCGCTTTTTCTTCTCGCAACGTGAGGCGATCGAAAGTGTAATTTACCTCTTTGAAGTTGCAAGGGCACTTGACAAACATGATCTCATGCGCTTTGATGGTTCCGGCAGAGTGAGCGGCAGCATGTTCAGTGAAACATGGACACGATATCTGGTGAAGATGGCGACGGGTAGCGGCAAAACCAAAGTACTCGGACTGGTTTTAGTCTGGAGCTACTTTCATAAACTGTATGAATCTCAAAGTCAATTATCTCAAAATTTTCTTGTTATCGCGCCCAACATTATTGTGTTGAATAGACTTCGAAAAGACTTTGATGGTTTGAAAATGTTTTTCGAAGAACCTTTCATACCTGACAATGGTTATTTGGATAAAGATTGGCGCAACGATTTTCAACCCACATTGCACATTCAGGATGAATTGAAACCATTGAGTGAAGTTGGAAATATTTTTCTCACCAATATTCATCGTGTCTCTTGGTCTGAAATAATCGAACCATCCACTGAGGAAATATTTTTAGGCACAAAACCAAAACCCGACGCAGATACTTCCAAAGGATTGGACCTCGGTAAAGTTTTGCGAAGCGACCGAATGAAGGATCTTGTCGTCTTAAATGATGAAGCTCACCACATTCACGATCCGGAAATGCAATGGTTTCAATCCATTGCAGACATCAGCAATAAACTCAAACTGAAGACGGGCAAGGGCATTCCGATCCAAGTCGACTTTAGTGCAACCCCAAGACATGACAATGGCGCCATCTTCGTTCAAACCATTTGCGATTATCCATTGGTTGAAGCCATAAGACAAGGAGTGGTAAAACAGCCCGTCCTTCCTGATGGAGTTTCCAGACAAAAACTGAAAGAAAAAGAAAGTACCGATTTTGTGGAGCGCTATGGTGATTTCATCCGTCTGGGATACATCGAATGGGAAAAACAATTCGAAGAATTACACAAAATAAAAACTCCCATTCTTTTTGTCATGACTCAAGACACGAAAGAGGCTGACAAAGCAGCGGTCTATCTTGAAAGTCAATATCCAAAATTGAAAGACAAAGTTCTTGTCATTCACACGAACAATAATGGAATAGTAAAAGAGTACGCCAATTCTAAAAAAGACAAAGAAGAATTGGACAAACTTCGCAAAGCAGCAGATGAGATCGATAAAGATCAATCACAATATCGCGCAGTAGTGAGTGTGTTGATGCTTCGCGAAGGATGGGATGTAAAAAACGTCACGACAATCGTAGGACTTCGACCCTATAATTCTCCATCGGATATTTTACCAGAACAAACCATTGGTCGCGGATTGAGAAAAATGTTCTCTCTGGACCAACGTGAAAATCTGGTAGTGATTGGAACAGAAAAATTCATGGAGGCCGTTGAGAAATTAAAAACAGAAGGCGTCACATTTCAGGAAAGTGAAATGGGCCAAGGCACCAAAGGGAAGAATCCGATCATCGTTGAAGTCGATGAAAATAAATCTGAAGAAGAACTCGAACGGCTTGACATCAAGCTTCCGGTGCTAAGTCCAAGAATCTATCGCGAATACAAAAACCTGGAGTTGATCGATATTTCCACATTCAAACATGAAGTTACTTCTTTCAAAACATTCAATGAAAGTGAATTGAAAGAAATTGTATTTACAGATATTGACGGCGTGATTTCGCACAAAACAATCTTCACGGACCATATTCCGGATTATAGAAATGTTGTTGGGTTCTTCACAAAAGTGATTCTTAAAGAAAGCAGACTCCTGAGTGGTTTCAATATTCTCTATGAAAAAGTGGAGGCTTTTGTCAAAACAAAACTATTTGGTAAAGACGTCAATCTATCCGAGGCGCAAACCGTTCGCAACCTGAGCGAAGCAAAACCAAAAGAAGTTTTGTATTCTACTTTCAAAAAAGCAATCGATGAATTGACCATTACAGATCGTGGAACCGCAGAAGTCAAAAATTACATTTCACTGAAACAAGCGAAATACAAGATTGCAGAGAATCAGCCCTATCTCATTCCGAAGAAAAGTGTCTTCAATAAAATTATTACAGACAATCCTTTTGAGATGGCGCTAGCTGCCTTTCTCGAGCGATGTCCTGACATCATCAGTTTTGCAAAAAACACGATGGGTGAAGGCGGAATCAATTTCAGCATTGAATACCAAAAAGAAGATGGCGGATTAAGTTCTTATTATCCTGACTTCTTCATCAAGCGCGATGAAAAATCTGTTTTCATTCTTGAAACCAAAGGCCGTGAAGATTTGGATGACATTCGCAAGATTAAACGATTGCGGATTTGGTGTGAAGACATGAACAAAATTCAAGATGCAGTTACCTATGAAGCAATATATGTGAAGCAGGAGAAATGGGAGAAGTATGAAAAGGATGTGAAGAGTTTTGAAGAACTAATTGACATTTTTAAATCAACAGATTAAACAGAACACAATGAGTTTCGATCCAAGAAAATATATGAGAATGGCAATTGACGAAATGAAAAAGTCAATCCATGAACCACGAACTGACGGCAAAATTGCGCCAAATGTTGGAGCGGTGCTTGTAAACGAAAAAGGTGAACTTATTGAAAAATCTCATCGAGGAGAATTTCGCAATGGAGATCACGCTGAATACACGTTAATAGACAGAAAACTAAGAGCCAATGATCTGACTGGCCTGTATCTATTTGCAACTTTAGAACCTTGCTCTAAAGGTTGTAGAAAAGAACCCAAAATCGCCTGTTCTGAGCGTATAGCAAATTCCAGAATAAAAAAAGTTTGGGTAGGCATTGCCGATCCTGATCAAAATGTATATCGCAAAGGCATTCAATTTCTGGAGGAATCAGGAATTGAAGTGGAAATGTTTGACAATGATTTCCGTAGTGAAATTGAAGAATATAATAAGGACTATTTAGCACAAGCAATTACTCGCCCCTTAGAGAATACAGAACCAAAAAAAATCATACTGAGTTATTTGGAAACTAAAATCGACGATTCGTCGGTAACGGAACTTTCACAAGAAGCGTTGCAACTATACATTAACCGAGCTAACTTAGATTTTTTACCCGAAAGCAATAGCTTCTATGAACTATTGACACAGCAAGGTTTACTGTTTCACAATAAACCGAGTCCACAAGATGAACAAAGAAGAATAGATATACAACCCAATTTCAAATTTGCCACAGGAATGATGGCACAAGGGCGCGCAAACTATTCTTATACTAATATTGGTGGTCGCGTAAATGTCATTTCCTGGGATGAATTCGAAGATAACAATTCCTATATCAATGTAAACAAAGGATGGATTAATACAAGCGAGTTACTAAATATCATAGCCTCAAACAAAACCGGAGAGTCCGACAACACAAAAATTCGCTTCCATTTTAAACTCAATTATGAGGACATTGATAGAAGACTTTTTACCCAAGTATTTGATTTTTCGAATGGTCATATGATCATAGAAGATCCCGTACTTGTTACAAGTTCGAACTCAGAATATCAACCAACAGGATATGGCCTTTTGTTGTTTGGTAAAAATCCAGCAACTCGTTTACCACAGTCCTTAATTAAGGCTCAAATCAATTTCAAAACCGGCGAGCCAGAAATTCAAGACTTTAACGACGCATTGGTTCTTTTACCCCAACAAATTGAAACTTGGCTAAGAAGGGTAATCCCCTCGCAAATTTCACGTGAGAACTTCACAAGAGAAAACCAATCCTCTTATCCCATTCCGGTTCTTCGGGAAGCGATCATAAATGCGATGATTCACCGTGACTACGACATACAAGGAGCAAAATGTTACATCATCATCAACGAGGATTCGATTGTAATTAAAAGTCCAGGTCTTCCCGTGAGTCCGATCAAGTTCGACGAGTTCAAAAAATTCAAAGCTCCTTCCTTAAGTCGCAATCCAAAACTTGCTTCCATCTTTAGCATTATGAGATTCATTGAGGAACGTGGTATTGGGCAAAGTCAAATGAAATCCTTACCCAAAGATTCGGGCTTGCCTTCACCGGAAATAACCAAAGACGAGCTCAATACCATTCTCACTTTTAGCAGAAAACCTATCGCTCCAGTGTCGATTAAGAAACTTGAGTTATCCAAAGAAGAACAAACTGGATTGGACTTTGTCAAGAGTAAAGGTTTCGTAACTAAAGCTCAATATGCCGAGCACTTTAATTATGACGACAAAAAGGCACAACGCCATCTGAGGAAATTCAAAGAATTAGGGCACGTAAGAACGGACGGCAAAAGCACTGCAACCCGCTATACTTTTATTCCCGCCCAATACTGATGAATGCCTATTTGAATAATTCAGGATTCATTATGACAAATCCATTGGGAACTGGGGTGGACATCGGGCAGGACACAACGGGAGTCAAAAAAACGTTGTCATCCAACTATTTATGGGAATTGCGGGACATCGGGCGGGACATCGAGCGGGACATCTCAAAAACTAAAAAGACACTATTAATCAGGTGTTTATGGAAATTGCGGGACATCGGGCAGGACACTTTTTCCAAGCCCAAAAACTTTTGGATTTGTCCGGCTCCAACTTCCTCCATTTCACTTAGTGCACCAGTTCCCTCATCCTTAGTGCACCAGTTCGAAACACCAGCACCCGAGAGCAAACACTCCATTAATTTATATGATTTTCATCCAGTTAGGTCCAGCTCCTCTCTCTTATCCCAACCTGAACCCAACTCCTTAGTGCACCAGTTCCCGATGCTTAGTGCACCAGTTAGGTTAACAAAAAAATTTCAGGCCGGACACCGAGCGGGACACTTTCACCCTCACCCAACACCCAAAATCCCCGAGCGGGACATAATTTCGCCCTTGAAAATGTCCTGCTCCTCAGCAAAGGCCTATAAAACCTCAAAACTTTAAACACGAGCAGGACATGTCCCGCTCCACTTTCAGAACTACGACGTATGACCCTCACCGATAAAGAAAAACAAGAAGTACTCAGCCTGATCCAATCCGGACAAACACTTCCCAAGGATTATATCTACAAACTATTTGCAGACGAAGAAGACGTATTTCTGTTTTGGAATGGTCGGAAGGAAGAAGTAACCAATGTTGCCCTGCCCTTTCATAGCATTGAGCACATAGACGAACCAAGACAAGAGGCCAAAGCCCGCGAAGAGCAAACTTCTATGTTTGAAGTAGACAGCCGTGGCCGCCAACTGAAAGGCTGGACCAACAAACTGATCTGGGGCGACAACAAACTCATTTTGTCCAGCCTGGCCAATGGACCGATGCGAAAAGAAATTGAAGATGCCGGAGGTCTAAAACTCATCTACATCGACCCGCCATTTGCTGTAGGTGCCGACTTTGGGTTTGATATTGAAATTGGTGGAGAAACAGCAGAGAAAAAACAAAGCGTGATTGAGGAGATTGCCTATCGCGATACTTGGGGCAAAGGGATTTCATCTTATCTAAGCATGATGTATGAAAGGCTTAAACTCATGCATAGCTTGTTGGCTGAGGATGGAAGCATTTATGTGCATTGTGATTGGAAAACAAGTTCATTTTTCAGACTAATACTTGACGATGTATTCGGTCGAGATAATTTCAAGAATGAACTCATTTGGTATTACTACAATAAATTTCAAGGCAACGTCAACAGATTCGCCTCAAACCATGACAGCATATTTTGGTATGCAAAAACGGAAAAATATCTCTTTCAAAAAATTACTGAAAAACGAAAGGAGGGCACCGTAAAACAAATCAAACGCGTTTGGAGTAAAGAAACCAAAAAAATCATCAACGCGAAGGACGATTCCGGTAAAGTGCAATACATCGAAACTGATGAAAAAACCGTTGATGATGTATGGAGAATTTCCATGCTGCAACCAGCAGATCAAAAAGAAAATTTATTCTATCCAACTCAAAAACCCGAAACTCTTGTAGAACGCATCATTAATGCCAGTAGCAATGAGGGTGACCTGGTTGCCGACTTCTTCTCAGGTAGCGGCACCACCGCTGCTGTCGCAGAAAAACTTGGTCGAAAATGGATTGCCACAGACCTAGGGCGTTTTGCGATACACACCACACGAAAAAGAATGATTGGTGTTCAACGCGAATTGCAAAAAGCTGGAAAGGATTTTCGCGCATTTGAAGTATTGAACTTAGGAAAATACGAGCGTCAGTTTTTTATGGATGATCTGGTGAATGGCGCACGCAAAAAGAAAGAAGACCTATATGTGGATATGATGCTTGCGGCATACAAAGCAGAAAAAATTACAGGATGTAAAACGCTACATGGGAAAAAAGCGGGTCGCTTAGTACATGTTGGTCCACTGGATGTTCCAGTTACACAGTCTCGCCTGCAAGGAGTTTTTGAAGAATGCAGAGAAAAACTTTATACACAAGTAGACATACTCGGCTTTGAATTTGAAAATGGATTGGTGCCACGCATAACGGAAGAATTCCGCGAACAAGGAGTGGACATGCGTATGCGTTACATACCTAAAGATGTATTTGACAAACGCGCAGTGGACAAAGGTCAGGTGCGCTTCTTTGATGTGGCTTACCTGCAAGCGAAACCAACCGTTACAGGAAAAGAGGTGAGCATTCAACTTACCAACTTTGTAACGAACTATACACAAGACGACATCGAAGAGCTCACGCAAACTATGCGCTCGGGCAGCAAGGTGGTCATTGAAAATGGTGAGATCAAAAAAATAGAGAAAAGCAAAGAAGGAATTATCACAACAGAAGTTCTTACCAAGGACTGGCACGATTGGATTGACTATTGGGCTATTGACTTCAACTATGAGGATAGAGAGGAAACCATTAAAAAATATCTTCCCGATGGCTCCATTGAAGAGTATTGGACGGGAAATTATCTATTTGAAAATGAATGGCAAAGTTTCCGCACGAAAAAAAATCCAGTGATAGAATTCAAATCCATAGCACACGAATACGCTAAACCGGGCCGATACAAGGTAATGGTAAAAGTGGTGGACATACTCGGGGTAGATACAAGTAGTGTGGTAGAGGTGGTGGTGAAATAATTCAGTCAAGTGCAACTAACAACATTGATATGACGAATTCCAAAACTCAGGAGCGTGATCAGAAAAAATATGCAGCTAAAAGAGTTCGGTTTATAAAATCCGCACCTAAAATTTCGCAAGGAATAAGTTAATCTTTTGGAAAAATTTCTTGAGCTCTCGGATGACTCAAAATACCTTGCGTCACGCAAAGAACTTGACATCATGATTAATCGGATCGAATCTAAAATCTTACAAATCAAAACCCAGTTTAAGGAGGTTGAGGGCGAGGAGATAATTGAAATTGATTTCACAAAAAAGAAATAATAAAACTGAAGTGCTGATTATCCACAATTTGTTCTGATTCACTTTTGATGAAGTTTCAGTAATTTTAGGTTTTAATAGAATATCAAATGAAACATACAATTGAGTCAATTGAGTCGTTTTTTAAACAGAAAAAAATTACTATCTCTCAAGTCAACGACTTGCTTCTTAGTGTTTCCAGAGAATGCAAAGAAAAAAAATTGCGCGATTCACTAAACAAATTAATCCATAGCAAATTAAAAACAATTCCACCGCCAAATACTAATTCGCAAATTGCAGATTCTTCGAAAAGAAAAAGAAAAAAAGTAGAAGCTTATAGTCGTAACGAAAAAACAATGGAAAAAATATCACCTCCACTTGATCCGCAGCTTACAGAAGCGATGATTCGTAATCAAGAAAATATGGCCGCAATCCAAAGGGGTAAATACGCAGCTACTTCTACAGGCTCGAGTATTCGAACTCTGAGGGGCTGAATTAGTCAGTCATTAGGAAAATAACAGCGCGCTTAGAATGGATTCTTGTGAAATTCCTTCGTGCATTATCAATTCCCCACCTCACTCATAAACTTAATGCGCATCAAACGCAGCGGTTCCTCTTCATAGTCGCCGTCAAAATATTCTTCAGCCGTGCGGATCTCATCCGTTTCAGATTGCATGAAATACTCCATGATTTCTTCTTGCTGATCTTCATCGAGTTCTTCGTTGATGAAGTATTGAATATTCAGTTTTGTTCCTGAGGAAACAATCGTTTCAAGGTCGTTGAGCAATTCGCTCATGGTGCGGCCGAGTCCTTTTGCAATTTCAGGAAGTGCAATGCGCTTATCAATGTTCTGAATGATCTGAACTTTTTGTACGCTTTTATTCGCTGCAGATTTTACTACAAAATCAATCGGGCGTTCAATTTCATTTTCATTCACGTAGTTCGTGATGAGATCAATGAAGGGCTGTCCGAATTTTTGTGCTTTGCCTTTTCCAACACCACCTATCTGTGCGAGCTCGTCCAATGTAATCGGATACTGCGTGCACATTTCTTCCATTGCTGGATCTTGCACGATCACATACGGTGGAATCTTTTTCTCTTTTGCAAGACGCTGACGCAAATCTTTGAGCAAACCAAACAGTTGTTCATCCACTGCACCACCACCCTGTTTAGGAATGATAAGATCCATGTCATCTGTTTCGCCGATCTCTTCTTCCTTCACCACCATGAATGCTTGTGGTTTCTTCATGAATGCGTGACCGGCATCCGTAATCTTCAGCGTGCCGTACGTTTCGATTTCTTTCATTACCAAACCACGCACATACATCTGACGCACGATGGCATTCCAGAATTTTTCATCGTGGTCTTTTCCTTCCGCAAAATATTTGCTGAGATTTCCTTTATACGTCGTGACTTCGGAAGTTTTGATTCCGGCAATCACTTTGCAGATAAAACCTGCTTTGTGTAATTCTTTGAATTCGTCGATACACTCGAGGATCATTTTCACCTCAGCACTTCCATCGAATCGTTCTTTCGGACTGCGTGAGTTATCGTCCATGCCTGCACCTTCGCCGGTTTCCGCATCCCATTCTTCACCAAAATAGTGAAGCAGGTATTGGCGACGGCTCATGGAAGTTTCCGCATAAGCGATCACTTCCTGTAGAAGCAACATGCCCACTTCCTGCTCTGCGACCGGTTTTCCCTGAAGGAATTTTTCAAGCTTTTCTACATCCTTTGGAGAATAAAAAGCGATACAAACCCCTTCGCCACCATCACGACCGGCACGACCCGTCTCCTGATAATAACTCTCGAGACTTTTTGGAATATCATGGTGAATGACAAAACGAACATCCGGTTTGTCGATTCCCATTCCAAATGCAATCGTTGCACAAATGACATCCACATCCTGCATGAGGAAACGATCCTGCACGCGGCTGCGTTGACCACCATCCATACCTGCGTGGTAAGGAAGCGCTTTGATGCCATTCACCTGAAGCAACTCGGCCATTTCTTCTGTCTTTCTTCTGCTCAGACAATAGATGATTCCGCTTTTGCCGCTATTCGCTTTGATGTATTGAATGATCTGTTTCCCGATGTTTGATTTCGGGCGTATTTCATAATAGAGGTTGGCTCTGTTGAAAGATGCTTTGAACAAGCGTGCATCCAACATGCCGAGATTTTTTTGAATGTCTTGCTGAACTTTTGGAGTTGCTGTGGCAGTAAGTGCCATGATCGGCACATCAGCAATCTGTTCGATGATTGGGCGCAGACGGCGATATTCCGGACGGAAGTCGTGACCCCATTCCGAGATACAGTGTGCCTCATCAATTGCCACGAAGGAGATTTTTACACCACGAAAAAACTCCACGTTTTCGTCTTTGTTCAATGATTCAGGAGCGACGTAGAGAATTTTACATCTGCCTTCCATGATGTCGACCTTCACCTGCGTGATTTCTGTCTTGTTGAGAGATGAATTGATGAAGTGAGCAATACCATCCACTTCACTGAAGCCACGCATGGCATCCACTTGATTTTTCATCAGGGCGATCAGCGGAGAAACAACGATGGCAGTTCCTTCCAGCATAAGTGCGGGCAATTGATAACACAAAGACTTACCACCGCCGGTAGGCATGATAACGAAAGTGTCGTTTCCCTCGAGGACGGAACTAATAACACCTTCTTGAAGTCCTTTAAATTTACTAAAGCCGAAAAAATGCTTCAACGCTTCCTTTGGAGAAAGCTCTACTACTGTTTGCATTCGAATACTATTTGGTAACGTCTCTAAAAATAGGTAAAAATCTCTTCTTATACCAAAACGTTTTTATATGTTATCTGAATAAATTATTCCAGAAAGCCATTGCTTCTGAAAAAAGGATTGCGAATGTAACACTACATCTCTCTTGAAAAAAATCTTTTTTGCAATCGTTTGCGCGCCTTCCTCAATGCTCTTGATATCGATAAAACAACGCTTTTGTTTCATTTCGATATGTGATTCATCTCATTGTTTTTTCTTGTAATTGTTTGCTGCCAGATTCTCCAAAAAAACGATGGCATCATTGCCAATCTGAATCTTTTATTGTAACAATCAACTTTCAAGAATGTTTGAAATAGAATTTCAAGGCGGGAATCAACAAATCGAAAAAGCGGCTTAGAGGGTGAGGCTTGAAACCACCACATAGCGGCAAGCAAGGCCTCAAAGGAATTTCACACAAAGATTTCACAAAGTTTTTTGCTTTAATAAAAAAAAGCTGTCTGCATAAAGTTGCAATGAGCGTATTGTGCCTATTTCTGACCTTGTTAACCTAAGCATTGACATATCAAACCATTTGGGCGGTTTTAAATCTGAAGTGTTCAAGGATGAATTTCACTTTACCTATCAAAGTCCAAATCATGGAATAAAATTTCGTGTTCTTCGTGTGAAATTCCTTTGAGGCTTTAGTGGTTTCAAGTCAATGGGACTTAAAACCTTCATCCGCTCAACAAATATGAAAGTTGTGATAGGGCATATCCGTGTTGACATGCATCTTTGCACCTTTCAAAACAAAACTGCGCTGAAAAAAACAAACGACATACAGGAATCTGCAAAACGGACGCTGAACACTGAAGCAGGCGCTATCAGTAAACTGGCGGAGAACATTGGAGATGACTTTGAAAAAGTCATCAAAGCTATCCTTCGTTCGAAAGGCAGACTGGTAGTTACCGGCATTGGCAAAAGTGGCAACATTGCACAAAAGCTCGTAGCCACATTTATCAGCACTGGTCAGCCTGCGATATTTATGCATGCTGCCGATGCCATACACGGCGATCTGGGCAATGTTCAGAAAGGCGATATGGTGTTGTGTATTTCAAAAAGTGGCGATTCGCCGGAAATCAAAGTGTTGGTGCCTTTGGTAAAAAGCATGGGCAATCCACTGATCGGCATGGTAAGCAACGATAAAAGTTTTCTTGCCAGACAAAGTGATTTGCTCCTTCACATTCCGATTGAACGTGAAGCGTGTCCGAATAATCTCGCACCAACGACGAGTACAACTGTGCAGCTCGCCATGGGCGATGCAGTTGCTGTTGCCCTGATGGAGCAACGCGGATTCACTTCTGTAGATTTTGCTAAATATCATCCGGGTGGCGCATTGGGTAAAAAGCTATATGTCAGGGTTTCCGACTTGTTGGGCGCCAATTCTGCACCGCGTGTTTCAACCTCTGCAAAAATCAAAGACGTCATCATTGAAATTTCTTCGAAACGATTGGGTGCCACTGCAGTGATGGATAAAGAAATTCTTGTAGGTGTAATTACCGATGGCGACATCAGACGCATGCTGGAGAAGAATGAAGACATAAAAAAAATAACTGCGCTCAACATCATGAGTCGCAATCCACGTGTGATCGAAGCGTCGTCCCTTGCGGTGGAAGCCTTTCAGGTCATGGAACAAAACAATATTACTGCATTGATTGTAGTGGACAAAAAAAAATACAGAGGCATCATTCATCTGCACGATATTCTGAAGGAGGGCATTTTTTGATGAGGGCTTCCTTTTCAAGTTCATCAACATCACCGGCTGCTCATTCATCA
>JANOVT010000144.1:0-26117 GCA_031417525.1 Flavobacteriales bacterium
CATGGCTGCACATAACAACCGCTTTCAAAACCTTCACCACTCAACACCTTGCCTTCCACGATCACTTTACCACCTTGTGCTTTCGCATCTTCAATGGATTTCAGGAACATGTCAACAGCCAATTTATCGATTAATGGGCCAACGTGGTTATTTTCATTTAATGGATTGCCAATTTTCAATTGACCATAAGCAGTGCTTAGTTTATTCTTCACTTCTTCATAAACATTTTCGTGAATGATTAAACGTCGGGTAGTTGTGCATCGCTGGCCAGCTGTACCGCAAGCACCGAATACCGCGCCAATGATGGTCATTTTCAAATCAGCATTTTCAGTAACAATAATGGCGTTATTTCCACCAAGTTCAAGCAATGTTTTGCCAAATCTTTCTGCCACTTTTACGCCAACGATTCTTCCCATACGGGTACTTCCTGTTGCTGAAATCAACGGTACACGTTTATCACACACCAACATTTCACCCACTTTCACATCGCCACTCACAATACTTGAAATGCCTGCTGGTAAATTGTTTTCTGCTGCCACTTCATTCCAGATATTCTGACAAGCAATACTGCATAATGGGGTCTTCTCTGAACCCTTCCAGATACAGACATCACCACAAATCCAGGCAAGAGCACTATTCCATGCCCAGACAGCAACCGGAAAGTTGAAAGCAGAAATAATTCCAACGATTCCAAGAGGGTGCCATTGTTCGTACATCCGATGTCCAGGTCGCTCACTGTGCATGGTCAAACCATAAAGTTGTCTTGAGAGACCAACGGCAAAATCACAGATATCAATCATCTCTTGTACCTCACCCAGGCCTTCCTGCAGTGATTTTCCCATTTCATAAGAAACGAGCTCTCCCAGCGGTTGTTTGTATTTGCGGAGCTTTTCTCCAAACTGGCGTACAATTTCGCCACGCTTAGGAGCTGGTACTGTTCTCCAATAAGCATAAGCTGCCTGCGCAGCTGCAATTACCTTCTCATAGTCTGCTTCTGTTGTCGTTTTCACATATCCTATCAGGCTTCCATCCACGGGAGAATAAGAGGGAAGGTCATCACCGCCAGAGAAAAAATCTTTACCAGTGCTCGTTCCTAGGTTATTTTTTTTGATTCCTAACTGAAGTACACTGGTTTCTATGTTGATAACCATAGCGGATGAAATTTCGCTCATTTCTAATGTGTTTTTTGTGGTCGCGAAGTTAGTAAAGCAACTGTAAAATTCATGCGGATTTGCACTCGTCCCGAATATTATTTGATCCACGTTCTGCTATCAAAAATGTCATCCACATGTTCCACGAGAAACAACCACTAGCCAAGTCCATTCAAAAAAAAGTCTCATTTTAATGACTTCGAAATCACTCGGTCCAAATTGCGTCATTTCAAGCAAAACGAAAAAAGAACGACAACTGGATTTAAACCACCATTGGCCGAATCAATTCTTTCTTTTTGCAAATTGATTCTCCAATTCATTTAGTGAAAAGGGTTTGTATGCATTCAACTCGGTTTTATTATCGTTTGTATTGCCATCCGCCAAGCACATCAATGGCTCTTTATTGTAATTGTCTAAACCTATCAGCCGCACTTTTTTATTCGCAGGAACATTATTGAATGTGACAAATCCACCCTCTTTTACACCCTTCAAAACACTATTCATATCATCGAATACCAAGCTAATCGTTCCGTTATCCGAAGCCTGATTCTTCACAGAATAATTTACAAGCGGGCTTTCATTGTCCATAAACCTGTCACAATTAATCCAGCCTAATTCACTGCTCGTGAAAACAAAATAATCAAGCGTTGATGCATCGATGCCGGAAATTTTAGCGTCCGGAGTCGATGCGAACTTTTTTCTTATGACGTCAGCAAACGCCTGCTGATCCTTGCCCTGACGACTTCCAAATGTGAGAATGCACGCATGGTCGTCTAGATATGTTGGCATGAGTTGATCGAGGTCGAGTGGTGGCATTGTCTGCAAAAAGTCAACGATTGCGCGGTCATACTCTGGTATAGACGACTTCGAAATATAGTAAGATTGAAAAGCCCCGTTTCGATCCACTTTAAATGTAATTTCCGACCTCAAACCCATGACGCAAAATTTATCCAGCATCTCAAGATCCGGATTAAAATTGGCAACAAACCACTGATTCAATGTTTGACCATCAGCCAATCTCCAATTGAAATAATCCATTTCACTGATTCTGGTCCCGCGTCTCAGATTGCTTTCACTTATCTGTAAAAAACAATATTCGTCATCACCAAGTATCGACTTGTATGGCTTCACGTCACCAAGATCTGTATCTATATTTTCTGGTTCCGAATAAAATTCTTGCGGCTCACTATCCGAATACTCGGGATTATCCTCTGCAACGGACTGAACGGCTTCATCAGAACCGGCAAGATTCCAGTTGATCATTCCATCCTCTTGCCACTCGCCATAAAACAATTTGAAATCAACTTTGTCGTTTTCGTTTTTAGGAAAATAAATCTCGTACGAAGCATCGCTCTTCAAAACAATTGCCTTACCGGAGCTGAACGCATGAATATCCACCATGCCGGCCGTTTCCAGCAGTCTTCCATCACTTGTGGTTGAAAGATTCGCCTCAATCATTTCCGGAATGGTATAACATTCATTCAGTTGGATTTTCACTTTTCCGGTAATTGATTTTCCATCTTCGTTCATGAAACAATTGGCGGGGAAAAAAAGTCCGGTGCCCTGGTTTCCATAGACCAAATTGTCCTGATTGGGATCGATGTAGATTGTACTTAAATCCGTTTTTTTCCTTTTTAGAGGTTTGCGCAGATCGTTCTCATTGAGCATTGGTAGCGACTCATTGCTCATTTGCTCTTCATCAGTAGAGTTGATTTGCGCATTGATTCTGTCAGCAGCGAAATCATCGGCTTTGTCATTAAGCCGCACGAGGTAAATACAGGAGAGAGTAAGCAGAGTAGCAGAAGCGATGATGATTTTTGGTTTCATGCTTTGCAGAAAATTATGGATTTGGTAAATGCAATAACCCATAAGTTGTTTCATTTATTGCGTGCCACGATATGAACAAGCGAGGGCGCATTCTTTCTTGTGAACTTTTAATATCGTCCAGAAAAAGAATGCTCATCTTTGTGTTTGTTTGTTTTCCGCCTTTCAAAATGAAGTCCTTCGTTCTATTCGCTATTGGCTTGCTGGTGCTTGCGTGTAATAACGCGCCTGAAAAAACGCCCGCGGAGAAAATCTTACGACATTCAGAAGGTGGAGATTTTCGAGGTGTGAATATTGGCGATGACCGTGAATCAGTGAGCCAATTTGAAAATGGAAATTCTGTGTACAGCATGCCCGATGAGCTCGTTTATCGGATAGAGGGAGAGGGGGCTGAATCTACCTGGTATGAGATTTCTTACAACTTTAATCAGCAGGGATTATATGACATCAACATGGATATTTACCCAAAAAACGACAGCGGTCTTAGCGAATTAAAGAATGAGTTTGTGGAATACTATATCACCAAATATGGCGAGTGTAAATATTACAATGGGTATTGTCAGTGGCGCGCTATGACGAGTAACGGACACATCGTTAGCATAACACTCACGGATTCCATTTCAGAATCTCCACGACCAAGGCTAAAAGTAAATTTCAATGAGTCTCAATGAGTGAATCGGCGCCAGTGTTTTTTGTAAAAGATTTAAGCATCTCCTTTCGTTCAGGAGATCTGTTACAACAGGCTGTAGAGAATGTCTCGTTCGAAATCATTCCTGGAAAAACACTTGCTATTGTTGGAGAATCGGGAAGCGGAAAAACAGTTTCTTCATTAAGTATGATGAGCTTGTTGCAGCGCGGAAAAGCAATTTTCGACGGAGGCCAATTTTCATTTCACTCGTCTTCTTTCTTCTCCGGTCCCGATAAGAAAATTTCCATTAAGCCCTCTTCCGATGTGTTGAAAGAATTACGTGGACGAGGAATAGCAATGATTTTTCAAGAACCGATGACGTCTCTTAATCCGGTTATGACATGCGGCGAACAGGTTGCTGAAATGCTTCGAAAACACATGGGGATTGGAAAGGCTGATGCCGATAAAAGAACTGTCGAGCTTTTTCGCGAAGTGTTGTTGCCCAGGCCAGAGGTGATTCTTGATCAATATCCACATCAACTAAGTGGTGGTCAAAGACAAAGGGTTATGATCGCCATGGCCATTTCTTGTGAACCCAAAATACTGATTGCCGATGAGCCAACAACAGCGCTTGACGTAACTGTGCAAAAAGAAATTCTCCTGCTGCTTCGTTCGCTACAACAAGAACACGGCATGGCCATGTTGTTCATCACACATGATCTTGGTGTTGTCGCTGACATTGCGGATCATCTGGTCGTAATGTGTAAAGGAAAAGTGGTAGAGCAAGGTGTCGCGCAAGACGTATTGAAGAATCCTCAACACCCGTATACCAAAGGGCTATTAGCCTGCAGGCCTGTTCCTGGTCAGAAACGAAGAAAACTTTTGACACTCGCTGATTTTTCAGACACCACAAATCCAATCGAAATAGAAGATCAAAAGCCGGCCGATCACGGTTCTGAAGAGAACATTTCTTCGGCTCTTCTTAAAGTAAAAGATGTTACCAAAATTTACGCCGGTTCAAAAACCATCTTCAAAAAATCGGCTGATGTTACCGCGGTAAATCAGGTCACTTTTGAGATAGGACGTGGTGAAACGCTTGGTCTCGTTGGTGAAAGTGGCTGTGGTAAAACGACATTGAGTAGAATGTTGCTCGGTCTGATACCATGCACGTCTGGGAGTATTGTATTTCAAACGAAAGATTCAAACGAAAGATTGGACATCACAAAAATTTCCTCAAATCGTCTTCGCTCATTACGGAAAGAAATCCAAATCATCTTTCAGGATCCCTATTCATCACTGAATCCAAAACACACCATCGGAGAAGCAATCACAGAACCAATGGAGGTTTTTAATCTTCATCAGAATAATTCTAACCGAAAAAATGTAGCCGTTGCCCTTTTGGAAAAAGTCGGTTTGAAACCGGAACATTACAATCGCTATCCGCATGAATTCAGTGGCGGTCAGCGTCAACGGATTGTTATTGCGCGTGCGCTCGCCTGTGAGCCTTCATTTATCATTTGTGATGAAAGCGTAAGCGCGCTTGATGTAAGTGTGCAAGCCCAAGTGTTGAATTTATTGAATGACCTGAAACATGAGTTTGGTCTGACCTATCTTTTCATTTCTCACGATTTAAATGTAGTGTATCACATGAGTGACAGAATCATGGTAATGAATAAGGGTTCGATAGAGGAGATCGGTACCCGTGATGATGTTTTCTTTCGTCCGAAAAGTGATTACACAAAAAGATTGCTCGCTGCGATTCCGGGGAGATAAGTGAAATTCATAACGGTTTAGCCCAGACCGCAAACATTAAGGGCCTGTCGGTATCTGCTGCGTTTTATCTCCACCGTAAATGGTTTAGTGTTGTGTTCTGTGTCGCACAAATAATCACTTTACCAAGTTTAAACTTGTCATCATTTGCAGTGGAATTTGTTGTCCTGGCTTTGCGTTCATTCGACTGTTTATCCGTGATGCGCATCCTCTACATTTGCCGACCATTGATTGTTTTAAAAATATGTCAGACAAACATCAACTACTTCAAGAAAAAATTACACTCGCTTATGAGGGCGGTGGATTAAAAAGAATAGAATCACAACACAAGAAGGGAAAGCTAACCGCCCGAGAACGTATTCATTTCTTGCTGGATGAAAATTCATTTGAGGAATTGGGCATGATGGTTACGCATCGTTCATCCAATTTCGGTCTTGAAAAAGAAAAGTACTTGGGCGACGGAGTGGTCACCGGATACGGAAAAATAAACGGCAGACTTGTGTATGTATTCTCTCAGGATTTTACCGTAATGGGAGGATCACTTGCTGAAGCACACGCTGAAAAAATTTGTCGCGTGATGGATCTTGCCATGCAAAATGGCGCTCCGGTAATCGGCCTGAACGACAGCGGCGGTGCACGCATTCAGGAAGGTGTTGTTTCGCTTGGAGCATATGCGGATATTTTTCATCGCAATGTGAAGGCAAGCGGTGTGGTTCCACAAATCAGCGCAATCATGGGGCCGTGTGCCGGTGGTGCCGTGTATTCGCCTGCTCTTACCGACTTCGTCATGATGGTTGAAAACACGAGTTATATGTTCGTGACTGGACCTAACGTGGTGAAAACTGTGACGCACGAAGAAGTGACAAGTGAAGAGCTTGGCGGGGCATCCACTCATTCAACAAAAAGCGGTGTTACACATTTCACAGCAGAAAACGATATCAGTTGCTTAAAAAAAATCCGCACCTTACTAAGTTATCTTCCTCAGAATTGTGAGGACGCAGTTCCTGTTCATGCATATTCACAGGCGCAGGAAGAACGCCCGGCACTCGATAAAATAATTCCTTCAAATCCCAACCAGCCTTATGATATGCATGAGGTGATCACTCAGGTGATTGATGACGGATCGTGGTTTGAAGTACACAAAGATTTTGCAGAAAACATTATTGTAGGTTTTGCTCGAATTGCCGGCAGAAGTATTGGCGTAGTTGCAAACCAGCCCGCTTACCTCGCAGGAGTTCTCGACATCAAGTCGTCAACTAAGGCGGCAAGATTTGTGCGATTCTGCGACGCATTCAACATACCGTTACTCGTTTTTGAAGATGTTCCCGGATTTTTACCCGGTACTGATCAGGAGTGGAATGGAATCATTTCAAACGGTGCGAAATTGTTGTATGCCTTCAGCGAAGCAACCGTGCCACGCGTTACTGTGATTACCCGAAAAGCATACGGTGGAGCGTATGATGTGATGAATTCGAAACACATCGGCGCGGATATGAACTATGCCTGGCCAACGGCAGAGATTGCTGTGATGGGCGCAAAAGGTGCTGCTGAAATTATTTTCAAAAAAGAAATTACCGAAGCCGCAAATCCTGAAGCAAAGTGGAAAGAAAAAGAAGCGGGTTATGCGGAGCTTTTTGCGAATCCATACAGTGCCGCAGAAAGGGGTTATGTTGATGAGGTGATTCTTCCATCAATGACCAGATCAAAACTTATACGCGCATTCGAAATGCTTGAGAACAAAGTAGACAAGATGCCAAAGAAAAAACACAGTAACATGCCGTTGTGATAGCGGATAATAAACAACAAAGAACTGCAACTATGCTAAGATCAATGACCGGATTCGGCAAAGCCGAAGGAACTGTGGGCAATAAAAAATTCACCGTAGAAGTGCGGTCACTCAACAGCAAACAGCTCGATCTGAATATGCGTTTTCCGGGAACCTACCGTGAAAAAGAATTAGAATTACGCTCATGGTTGAGTGAAAATATTCAGCGCGGGAAGGCTGATTTGCTTGTGTACTATGAAAGTCTGGAAGCAGAGAAGCGTATGTCTTTCAACAAACCGTTGATGGAGGCATACTATCAGGATTTGAAAGAAATTTCAGAAAAAGTTGGAATGACCGGAGGAGATTTTCTGAATGCACTCATCCGTATTCCGGATGTGTTGAAGCCCGAGTCGCCAGATATGGATGAAGAAGAATGGAAGGGTCTGTTCGCCATCATCAAAGAGGCTTATACAAAATTTGATTCGTATCGGAAGATTGAAGGCTCCAAACTATGTGATGAATTCCGCATGCGGATCAATTTGATTATGGAGAATCGCAATGAATTAAGTGAGCCTATCAAAATCCGTAATCAAAAGGTGCGCGACAAACTGCGCACCAATCTGGAGGAACTCATTCCTATAGATAAAATTGACCCGAATCGATTCGAGCAAGAAATTATCTATTATCTGGAGCGCCTTGATATCAGCGAAGAATACCAGCGTCTGGAGACGAACTGCGCGCACTTCGATGATGAGTTGTCGGGTGAGTCGCAGGGCAAAAAACTAGGCTTCATTTCGCAGGAAATTGGACGTGAGATCAATACCATTGGAAGTAAAGCAAATGATGCAGAGATGCAACGTCTGGTGGTGAAGATGAAGGACGAGCTCGAAAAAATAAAAGAACAGATCAATAACGTTTTGTAAAAATTCCGGCAATTCCAATCACGGCATTTTTCGAAAATTTCTATCTTAATTAGAGCCGTCTTTCGGAGAATGATTCCTGACGATATTTGCCGACTTCTATGAACCAGGGGAAAGCCATCATCTTTTCAGCTCCAAGTGGTGCGGGTAAAACAACCATCGTACACCACCTGCTTGGAATCGATGAGCTGAAGTTGTCCTTTTCGGTATCCGCAACAACTCGCACACGGCGTCCTTATGAAGTAGATGGTAAAGACTATCATTTTATTTCCGTACCAGAATTTATCAGGAGAAAAGACGCAGGCGAATTTGTTGAGTCGGAAGAAGTGTATCCAGGCCAATACTATGGAACCCTTAAATCTGAAATAGAAAAAATCTGGTCAGAAGGGCGCATTGTGATATTCGATCTGGATGTTTTAGGTGGGCTCAATCTTAAAAAAATATTCGGTGATCGCGCGCTGGCTGTGTTTGTAAAACCTCCCAGCATTGAGTCGCTGCGATTCCGGCTTCGAAACAGAAGCACGGAGACGGCAGAAAAAATTGCGATGCGCATTGAAAAAGCGCAACACGAACTTGCATTTGAATCTCAATTCGATAGCGTCATTGTGAATGATGTACTCGAAGATGCTTTTATTCAGGCAAAAACCAAGGTGCTTGCATTTCTTGAAACGTGAAAAAGACAGGGCTCTATTTTGGTTCGTTTAACCCAATACACGTCGGTCATCTGGTGATCGCAGAATATTTTGCAACTCAAACAGAACTCGAAGAAGTGTGGTTGGTAGTAAGTCCTCAGAATCCTTTCAAATCCTCTCATGAATTAGCGCCTGAAAATGACCGCCTCGAAATGGTTCGCATCGCCATCGAAAACAATCCCAAACTGGTTGCGTGTGATATGGAGTTTTTAATGCCGAAACCTTCATACACCTGCGAGACTCTCAAACAATTGGCGATCCAATTCCCTGACCGACAATTCACGCTTCTTCTTGGAGAAGATAACAAATCCAATTTTGCAGGTTGGAAAAATTACTCCTGGATATTAGAGAATTTCCCTTTGCGATTTTTCCCGCGGCACACAGGAACAAGTGCCGAAGTCACCATCAATTGGAGCGCATACGACGTTGAGACTATTGCCGCACCAAGGATCGAAGTTTCATCTACTCAGATTCGCGAAAATTTCAAAACGGGGCGCAGCAATCGTTACCTGTTGACGGAGTCTATCATCCGTTACATCAGCGAACATCACCTCTATATCATTTAGCTATTTACACACGCTATATCGTCCGGCGGACGGGCTTTTTCGTGCGCGCCAACGGTTTGGCATGGTGGTTGAAATGCAGCTATCAACTCATTTAATTATTCCAACATAAAACCTAAAGCAATGAACGAATTAAGCAACAAATACTTCGCAATGAAGCAACAAGCCATCGAGAACATGCAACATGGCAATATCAATGCATACCTCGCGAAACTCGTAAACCTCAATGATCTTAGAATGCAGATTATCCAAATGTCAGCACCAAACTGAAAAACGATCTACAATACAGGCACTAACCAGCAGGTAATTGTGTGATTCAAACAAGGTTATAGGTTGAAGATGTGCCCCGAAAGGGGCATTTCTTATTCAGAGTCGCTGCAGACCGGTTAAAATATATTTTGTTTGGAAGATTCCCCATTGTATCTAAGAAGAAGTCAGATATGAGAGGTCAGAGGGTATGCTCCGAAAATCAAGCCAGTATTTCTAACATGATTCCATAAAATCCTATTTCAAAATACGTAAATTGTTTATGGATAAGGTTGGTGATTACCAGTTACCCACTGACTTCCTACTTCTTATTGACGCGGCAAATGAGTACATCATCACTCTAAATTTTACCGGACAGCAGTGTTTCAGACCTCCAATAGCTCGCGCCTAATCTTCATTCAATTTTTCCGGCAACAAATCCTTCTGACCTCGCTTTTTCAGCCAGGCGTCCAAAAATAGTGTAGACAAAATGATCAATGCACCAAGATAAAATTGAGGGCTCATCCATTCGCTGGATCCATACATCAGCAGCGCAATCGCGATCGTGTAGATGGGTTCCAGATTGATGACCAGGGCACATGTAAAAGGTGACAATATTTTCATGACTTCAATTCCGGCTACAAATGCGAAACCGGTGCAGACAACACCCAATAGCAACAATAGCTTCAAGTTGGGTGTATCTATCAGAAAGAGTGACGAGTCAAAATCTCCAGACAGCCACAAAAAAATACTCATCCCAACAACAGCGGAAAACATTTCCCAGAATGCAATTTTTATAGAGCTGTGTTTTGCAATAAACGTGGAGTTGATGGTGGAAAAAATCGCTGCGAAAAAGGCCGCCATCAGAGAAAGAATTATCCCGGTGACATACTGACTCTCAAATTTGAAAATCACAAGTAACCCGATGATGACCACGCCTCCCAAAACTATTTCATACGAACGAAATTTTTCTTTTCTGATCAGGGGTGAAATGATCGAAACGAAAAATGCCGTCGTGCTGATCACTACCAGCGCGACTGATACAGTAGAAGTTTTAATGCTTCCGAAAAAACAAACCCAATGCGCTGCCGTGATTAGTCCAACGCTGCAAAATTTTAGAATGTCGCGCGGGGATGCTTTCAACTGCGACCTTGAAACAGCGGCAAACAAGAACAACGAAATCACAGCGATGAATACACGCCACCACACCAGATGATACGAACTAAGCGTAATTTCTTTACCTAAGATTCCGGTAAAACCCCAGATAAAAACAATCAGGTGAAGAAGAAGAAGACTAAACGTTCTTTTGTTTTTCATCTTCGTGTTCAAGTTCTACAATACCTCCGCTGACGGCATATTTCATGATGTCAACGGCGTTGCGTTCAAGAAGCTTGATGTGCCTTGTTGGAACAATCATCAGATGACCTGCGAAGCTGTAACTCATCGGAAAATAAACAGCGACCTTGCCGGTGATATCTCCAAGCTCCGATAAATTTGTGTCTGTGATGAAGCCAATCATTTCGAAATCCATCTGGTCGCTCACTTTAACGAGTACCGGCTGATTGAATTTTTTCTTGTTGCCAACAAACGCACTCAAAATGTCTGAGATGGTGTGGTAGAGGTTGTTTACACCCGGAATACGGTCCAATATTTTTTCGAACCAGGTTTTAATTTGTTCGTTAATGAATCTGCTTCCCAGCCAGCCCATAACAAACAACGCCAGAAGAAGCACCAAAATACCCCAGCCCGAGAATCCTTTATCTCTGGTTGCCAGTTCTGCCTCTGAGTACCATATCCGGGGCACGATACTGTCTACCCACATAAAAGCCTTGTAAATGATATAGGCTGTTCCAAAAACAGGAAGTGTAATAGCGAGTCCGTTCAATACATAACCGAGGAACTTTCTGATATACGAATTTTTCATGATTCAAAATTGAGGGGCTAAAGGTATGGCTCACAAATTTTGCAGCGCAGAGCTATCGAAGCCTCGCGCAACCGGCGTTTCAACATGGCCGGGTTGAAACTTTTGTGTGTTCATCGAGTGAAAAACCTCATTACTCGTCGTGATTCGGCGACCGATATCTGAAAGACTTTCAACTAAGGTGATTTTGAACCATTCGAAACCCTTTGCGCACAACATAAGTATAAAGCGGACGATCAATTCACAATTGTGACGCAAACCCTAGCGAACAATCATAACAAAAGCATTTCCATGCTGGTAAGGATATTTGTCCTCTGCGCATCCATGTTGCCTTTTGTTTTGGCACACTCTCAAGTTTTCCAGGCGAACAATACCAGTGGCTGCACTCCTTTAGGAGTAGTGCTTTCGGTTACTTCACCGGCCGCTTCCAGCATCACCAGTTATTCCTGGCAGATTACGACACCAAGTGGCAGCATTCTTACATCGAGCTCCACCCAATACATTGCCATTTTCTCGCTACCAGGCACCTATGATGTCACTCTGACCATCAATGGAAATCAGACTCAAACGATCAACGATTACATTAGTGTGCATGCGCTTCCAACTGCCAATTTTGTTGCAAATGATCCAGTAGGTTGTTTTCCATTGTGTGTTGACTTTAGTGATATCAGTGTTTCCAGTGATGGAAATATTGTGGAGTGGTCATGGGATTTTGGAGATGGAGGATCATCCTCCGCACAAGACCCAACCTATTGCTACAACCAGGTGGGAACATTCACGCCAGTATTCTCTATTGAAGATGAATTCGGTTGTTTCGCCGATTATGCCATTCCCGGGATGATTCAGGTCGTGAATAATTTTCCGGATGCTGAATTTGATCTGAGTAGTCAGCTAGACTGCAATCCTCCGGTGAATATCTCTATGACCAATTCATCCACCGGCACATCGGCTCTTAATTCCGCTTGGGATTTTGGAGACGGGGGATCTCAAAACACAGCCGGCGTCACGGCCGTTACTCATAATTTCACGACGGTGGGTACTTACGATGTCTGTCTCACGGTCACAGATATGATCGGTTGTCAAAATGAAGAATGCCAACCGGTGACCATTTTCGGAACAGCGAATGCCTCTTATACGATATCGGCTACTCAGGGCTGTGAAGGTGAGGTTTTCACCTTCACGAGCACCACAACTCCGGCGCCTCCAACGATCCAATGGGATTTTAATAATGATGGAATCATTGATTCTAACAATCCGACTGCATCATACAGCTTTTCAGATGGAGGCGTGTATCAGCCATCACTGGCTGTAACGTATAGTTCCGGATGCTCAGATACAGACGAGGGTTCGTATACGCTAAATATCATAGATGGTATTGATGTAAGTTTTGTCGCCGATACCCTGCAATCGTGTTCCTATCCGTTCACTGTTCAATTTGATAATCAATCAACCGGACAAGCGCCTATTTCGTATGAGTGGTTCATTGATGATGTTACGGTGGGCACTTCAACAGATTTGTCCTATACATTCAATGACTATGCTGCCTATGATGTAAAACTTGTGGCAACGAATGCCGCTGGATGTTCGAACGAACTTCTATTCCTTGATTATATTCTCGTTCAATTGCCCGTTGTTGAATTCGACAATGGCGTCAGTGTTTGTACCGATCAGAATGTTCCCATTTTTAATGTTCAGGTCACTTCGGTTGATCCTGTTCAATTTTACTTCTGGGATTTCGACAGTAATGGAACGACGGATGCACAAGGACTGGCGCCGATATTTATGTTCAGTTCACCGGGTATTTATAATATCACATTAACAATCGAAACTATCACTGGTTGTTCGGCCTCATACACCAATACACAGGCAATCAATGTACTTACGCAAGTGAGTGCGGACTTTACTGCCTCTGCGGATACAACGTGTGCGGGGCAGTCTGTAGAGTTTTGTGTATCACAACAACCCGGAAATACTTTTTCATGGAATTTCTTTGATGGTAGTGGCTGGGTCATCATGGCGCTGGATGAAAGCTGCATCATACATGACTACACCGATACGGGCTGGTTTGATCTTTCGCTCACTGTATTCAATGGTGCGTGCAATGTGCTGCAAACATTTGAGAATTTCATATACGTGGAGCCTCCTGTAGCGTTGTTTGAGTATCAAGTGATCTGTGGTGATCTATTGGCTGAATTCGCTGATATTTCCATTGGTGCCGATTCTATTTCATGGGATTTTGGTGATGGATCGCCGCCGTTAGCCAACGAACCTAACCCAACCCATTCATTCCCTGTATCAGGAACGTATACTGTAACACTCGCCGCCTTTGCTGATGGTTCGAATTGTCCCGATTATCAGTCGGCTCAGGTAACCGTTTCCGAGCCCGATCCCACCATGTTTTTTACACCCAATGTTGGCTGCCCACCCCTTGAAGTGGTGCTCCATTCTCAGGTGTTTAATCCACACTGGGATGTTACATTCAGCACTGGAGATCACATCACTGTCAATTGGATAGAGGCTTCGAGTTACTGGTCGATTCATCTCACTTCACCTAATGGCAATGAAATTCTTGCGTTTACAAATCCCGACTATTTCTATTGGCCAACGGTAACACTAAACGAGGGTGGTTTTGTTGATGTGTCGGTAACCACTACGGATATTAATGGCTGCACGGTGAATTTCTTATATGATGATGTCATTGAAATTTCAGCCAATCCTGATTTTGCATCTTTCAGCACGATTGATGTCGATGTGTGTAATTCGGTTAATCTCGGTTTCGAACCTGATCTCGATAATCTCACCTCTTGGCAATGGATATTTAGTGATGGAAGCATCAGCACGAATGAAAACCCGTTTCACGCTTTCAATCCACCTTACAATTATCAACAACCGTTGAGCGCGACCTTGACCGCGACAGATTCCCTTGGATGTGTTTCAACAGTGACACAAGAAATCAATGTGGTTCTTCCTCCCGCCGTGAATTTTGTGGTTGCAACAGATCCAAGCTGTATTGGTGATGTGGTGCAGTTTATCAACTTCTCCACCGGTCCGGCCGGTACCACGTATGAGTGGGATTTTGGTGACCCCACCAGTCCGGATAACATCAGCACGCTCAGCGCGCCTACGCACGTATTTTCTTCCAACGGTACTTATGAAGTATGCCTTCACGCAGATAATCAAGCGGGGTGCATCAGAACGCTTTGCAATACTGATGCGGTGCACATTGTCAATCCCGAAGTGGCCTTTGATTATACTTCAAGCATCAACAATTGCCTCTACGGCGTTCAATTTGAAAATAACACCCCCGGCAATGTGATCACTTCCGAATGGAGTTTCGGTGATAATCAAACGGGCTTTGGTATGATGGCGTTTCACACCTATCCCATTGGTGTTTATGATGTGACGCTAACGGTTGTAAATAATTTCGGGTGTATGGATAGCCTTGTGGTTCCTGACATTCTCAACTACGCCAATCAGATTGGCCCGTTCACCGAAATACTCGACTCGGCAGCTTGTGCACCATTTGATGTTTCATTTTCTGCATTCAATGTAAATGACACTTATTTCACCTATTTCTGGGATTTCAATGATGGTTCTGGAGATCCAACAGACAATACAGTAACGAATCACACTTACCTGGAACCGGGTATCTATTGTCCATCCATCATCATGACCGACCCCAATGGCTGTCCTGTTCTCATTAACTGCGCAAATCCAATTGAAGTAGAAGAATTTGTGCTTGATTACAGCATTCCAGCATACATCTGTTTCGGAGACACGCTGGATGTTATTGTTGGAAACGCTAACAGTTATGTCTGGCAAGACGCTTCTGCGTTGACACCCGGAAGCACTTACAATGAATTCCTTCTTCATCCATTTGACGATTTTGAATACATCCTAACGGGATACTATGCGGATTGCATTCATACAGATACCATTCAGCTTGAGGTGAAAGATCTTCCTGTGGTTGTTTTTGACATGGCGTCTTCCGTTTGTTATAACGATCCAATCATTCCTCTTGATGCAGGAATGCCGAATGTTCCACCCGGAAATTACTTCGTCAATAATTCCCCGGAGACAGATTTCGATCCTTCCTGGCCCGCATCCCTGAACTATGAAGTGCGTTACGAGTATACAGATACTTTCCAATGTTCAAGCCTGGCCACTGATTTTGTTTACATCCATCCTCTTCCGGTTGCGATTTACAACGACTTCAATCCCGTGTGTGAAGATGCTGATTCCATCGATATCAACACGGCAACGCCACAGGGTGGTGTCTATACTTTTCTTTCAGACACCATTCAATACTTTGATCCCACAAATGGATATGGCGC
This sequence comes from Flavobacteriales bacterium, assembly GCA_031417525.1. Lineage (GTDB taxonomy): Bacteria > Bacteroidota > Bacteroidia > Flavobacteriales_D > Sanyastnellaceae > JAIBBG01. The sequence continues at coordinate 15,815 of JANOVT010000144.1, forward strand.
ATATGATTTTGTGTACACGTACACAGATGCTTTTGGTTGTATTGATGAGGACATCGCGAATCTCATTGTAAATCCATTACCCATTCCTGCAATTTCATTTTCTGATGAGTGCCAGGACGTTGGTTTAGCCATTCAAAATTTCACATCAGTTCCAACCGGTAGTATTGCTTCCACCCAATGGAATTTTGGTTCAGGGGGCACCGATAATTCATTCAATCCAGGCCCGGTATTTTTTCCAAATATTGGAAATCAATTCTTCACTATGACCGCCTTGAGCGATCAGGGCTGCGTGGCAACGCTTGATTCGAATGTTGTAATTCATGCCGTGCCGGTGTTGCAGTTTTCACCCGAAGAAGCCTGTCAATATACGGCGCTGGTGTTTTATGATGAAAGCACCATTGCTTCCGATTCAATCGTGGCGTGGACCTGGCATGTTGAAGATCAGATTATCAGTTCTGGTGACTCCCTCATTTATACCTTTAGCAGCTGGGGCGAAAATCCTGTTGAACTCATTGTGACAAGTAATTTCGGATGTGATGACAGCTTGACAACGTTAGTTACTGTCTATCCCGCACCTGTTTCTACTTTCACCTCTTCGCATACATGTTTCGGCACCGAAACATTATTTGCGTCCAACTCGAGTATTCCCGCCGGCAGTATCTTATCCGAAGAATGGAGTTTTGGTGATGGCCAGCCGAATGAATTTGGAAATACAGCTGACAATCTCTACGCGTCGACAGGACTTTTTCCGATTTCTTACGTAGCAACAAGTAATCTCGGTTGTGTGATCACGTTGGAAGACACAATACGTGTTTACGCGCTTCCCATGGTCGACTTTGTTTTGGATCCAAATAGCCTTTGTGAAGGCGCACCTTTTCAATTAATCGACCTCAGCAGTGTCGATATGCCTTCCAATGTCGTTGAATGGTCCTGGTGGTTTGATTCAGAACCTGTGAGTAATGCACAAAATCCGGTACTAACCTGGAACGAACCCGGTACGTACGATATTACACTTACCGCAACAAGCAATGATGGATGCAGCGCAGATTCTACCATTGAAAATGGCATCACCATTTATCCCAATCCGGTGGCAGGATTCAGCACCTCCGGAGAGGCGTGGGTTTCAAATCCGGTCATTGTGCTGACAAATACCGCAAGTGAGGATGTCATAAACTGGTTCTACGATTTTGGAGACGAAACCTCAGACATTTTTCCTGAAGGTGAACACTTCTACGAAAACTATGGTCCTTTCATGATCCGCCAGACTGTTTACAACACCTTTGGATGCAGGGACACAACTTCCAGTGTTATCATCATTCATCCTGATATGCTTGTTTATGTACCTAATGCGTTCACTCCTGATGCGAATGGCCACAATGAATTTTTCCTTCCAGTGATTACCGGATTTGATCTCACACTTTTTGAGATCAAAATATTTGATCGTTGGGGCATAGAGGTCTTTTCTTCGACAGAGCCAGATAGGGGATGGGACGGTACATTTAACGGTGGCCCGGCAGAAAATGGCGCTTATGTCTGGACGATGGATATCCGCAGCTCAACAGATGTAACCATACATCGAACTACGGGCAACGTAATGCTATTGCGTTAATGTTTTGCTCCAAAAGAGCATTACAAAACATTGATCCTTTCTCCGAATTCTTCGCGGTAGTTTCCTCCAACAGGTATTTCCTTATTGATATCTGCGATAATTACATCGCTTCCGGAAATGCTTGAAATTTTGTCCATGTTCACAATGAAAGAACGGTGCAATCTCTGGAAAACACTTTTGGGAAGTTTCCTTTCAATGTCTTTCATCGTTGCGTGAATGGTGTATTTGACATCTGCAGTAACAATCTGCATATAGTCCTTCAACGCTTCTACATAATAAACATCCGCTGTATTGACTTTCACCAATTTCGATTGGTGCTTGATGAAGAGATAATTTGCTGACGCTTTAAAATTTGACAACGACCGAAGCAATTCATTCTCCACTTTCACTTCACGCTCCTTACCATGTTTGTGAATGGCCATTTCTATCGTCGTATGCAGATCAATTTCTTTGAATGGCTTCAAAATGTAACCATGTGGTTCCGTCAATTTGGCTTTGTTGAGTGTTGACTCATCCGCATATGCCGTCAAATAAATTACAGGAATATCCATTTCTTGCTTAATGGCTTCAGCGGTATCAATACCCGACATGGCTCCTTTGATCTGAATGTCCATCAGTGCGAGGTCGGGTTTGGTAAGGCGCGCGATTTCAAGGGCCTTTTCGCCATTGTCAGCATGTCCGACAACGGTATACCCTAATTTTTCAAGACTACGCTCGATGTCTTTGCGAACGATGCTTTCATCTTCTACTACCAGAATATTAATAGCCATATTCAATGATTTTAATTTGGGAATACAGCACTAAATGTACGTGTATTGTTCATTACTTTCTTTTAAATTCGATTAAAAAGGATGTGCCTTTCTGATTCTGAATCTGCATCTCAGCATCCAGTTGTTCCATTAAAGCATACACAAGTTGAATACCTAGTGAGTTCGACTTTTCGTAACCGAAATTCGCCGGTAATCCAACTCCGTTGTCTTTGATTTGAAGCGTAACAATGTCCTTTCTATCCTTCAATAAGATGGTAATCTTTCCTTCCTTTTTACCGGAAAAAGCATGCTTCAGCGCATTGCTTACCAGCTCATTCACTATTAGACCACAAGGAATCGATTGATCAAGACTCAGATAAACAGTATCCATTTTATCCACAAACTCAACATGCGTTGACGATGTGCGATAACTCTGCATCAGATTGTTTGTGATCGCACGGATATAGTCCGTGAATTCGAGTTTGCTAAAGTCAGCAGTGCGATAAATCGTTTCGTGCAGAAACGACATACTTTTTATTCGCTGCTGACTTTCTTTCAAAACTTCAAGTGTCTTTTTATCGTCGACATAAGAGGACTGCAGATTCAAAATACTCGAAATTACTTGCAGATTATTTTTCACCCGGTGGTGCACTTCCTGCAATAACACCTCCTTTTCTTTCAATGAGTCGCGAATTTTTTTGTCAAATTCTTTTCTCTCAGTGATGTCATACAATAAGCAAGAGAGCTCCTCCATTTTACCATCCACGTTTACCGGATTGAGGAAAGCCTGCAGCCAGGTTGTTTCATTTCGTGTGTTCTTCAAAGCAAACTCAAATTGCTGCGGTCTTCCTTTGAATCCGTTATTGAACGCCAGCAACTGGCCCTGATAAAAATCTTCATCCAAATGTCTTTGCAACACATTCATGATGTTGTCGCCTATGCTTAGTTTCTCATCGAAAAAGTCATTCATCCACTGAACAAAGTTCCTGTTCATGGCCGTCATTGTGTGGTCGCTATTGATGGTCCACATCATGAGGTTTTCTGTTGAATTGAATATCGACTCCAGCTTAGCCTTTTGTTCTGTTGCTTCTCGTTGCTGGTCCTGAAGTTTCTGCTGTGTCTGCTTGTGCTCTTTGATTTCTGCTTTCAGGGCGGTGTTGATGTCTTCAATCAAACGCATTCTGATTTGCTCCTGTACAAGTTGGTTTCTGGCAGAAACGTTGTCGAGAGTAATCTGCACGGATGGCTTGTTTTCATAAGCCGTCAGAACTGAACGAATGCCGACGTCGATGTATTCACCGTTTTTTCTTTTGATTGGAACCTCTTTGTATTCGATCTCTAATCCATCCCTGATATCACGCAAATCCTGTTTTAATTCTTTGCGATACTCTGAGGCTATGAAGGGTAAAAAGTTTTTGTCATAAAGCTCGTCTTCATCCTCGATTCCCAAAAGTGCACAAGCCGCATGATTCAAATATTTTATTCTGTCCTCTGTGATGATAACAACGCCATTGGGAGAATTTTCAAGCAGCCGACGAAAACTGACTACGCTTTGCTGAAGTGCCAATTCTACTTTTTTTCGATTGGTGATATCGCTCGTAACCAGTGCCAGTGTTGGTTTTCCGCGATAGGGCAAATAACTGCCGGTAATTTCAAGAAATATTGCTTTGCCTGCTTTATTGATTGTTCGGATTTCGGTCCGGTTGGAAGACGAAATTTCTATACTTGTACGGATGCGGCGCATATCAGCCGGATTGATGTATTCTGTGATTTCACGACCAACAACATCCACGCTGCTGCCGTATCCAAGCAATCGCGCGAACTGATCGTTGCAGTCGGTAACGATACCCTTGTCACTTAATACGACTCCTTCGTTGGATACGGACGAAATCACTTTGAAGCGCGCCTCACTTTCCTGAAGTGCTTGTTCAAAGTCATGTTTTTCGCTTACATCCAACAAGGTTCCACTGATTACTCCCAGACTATCTACTGTTTGCTCCAGATAGGCATTCTCCAAACACCCGGCGACTTTTCCATCCTTTTTGATGATCTCCAATTCAAAATTTACCAGAACGGGATTCAAGAGAATTTGCTCAACATATTTCTTGCGTAGTGCCGGATCCTTATAAAAACTGCCGGTGTTTTTTCCGATCAGTTCTTCGGGATCGTCGTAACCGAGAATGGTTGCAAAAGCTTTATTGCATGACAACAAAACACCACCGATGTCCGCCTTATACACGCCTGCTAAATTCTTTTGAAACAAGTGTTCATATTGCTGCAAAACAATATTTTGTTTCTGATTACTGAAACGAATAAGACAACAATTGTCTTCTCCACAGATGACACGATTCAGAAATATGTGATTCTCTGGATCAGTTGTTTTATCAATATAAAAATGATTTCGTTCGAGTGCGTCTACGATCTCTGCTGTTTTTTCACGGGAAACTTTTCTGGAGATAAGATCATAAAAAGACTTTCCTTCATGATTTTCACTTACAACATTGAAGTGCCTTTCCACATTTTTATTGCACCTTAGCAATGTAAGATCACGAGGATCCGCCAGAGCAAGAAGGTCCGTCGGATGATGAATGATCTCCTCCAGCAATAGCTGCATAGTGTTAGTTTTCGTCGTCAGACGATTCGGGTAGTTTAATTCGTTTTCCGTTGATCCTTGTCACTTGTCCGGCTTCGTAGTCTATTTGCAAGATGAGCATTCCCAACTCATCATAATAATCCCATTTTCCGTTCATTTCACCAGCTTCATATGGACCTGTCATATACACTTGCCCACTTTCATACCAATATTTGTGTTTGCCAATAGCCACACCTGCCTGGTATTCGCCCTCGAAGGATTTTTTTCCGTTTCCATAAGTCCATATCCATTCACCATCACGCTCCCCATCCAGATAAGAACCTTCTTCCAGATGATCGTTTACCGTGAGCTTCCAGGGTCCGGTCTTCGCACCATTTGTATAATCACCTTCATTGATCACATTTCCTGATTCATCATATTCCACTGCATGGCCGTCCTCTCTCCCTTTGCGGTAGTATTCTTCCCTATGAATTTTATTTCCTGCAAAAAACCACTGCCATTTACCCGTGGGCAAATCATCCTTGTAAACTCCCTTTTGCTCTATTGTTCCATCCGCAAAAAAGTAGTTCCAGGGTCCTTCCTTCATGCCTTTCGAATACTCTCCTTCCGCACGCATAGCACCATCCGGATAAAACAACTTCCATTTGCCAATTCTTCTCCCCAGACTGTCAATCATCCCTTCGCCTACTTTCAAATCATTGTCATAAAGTGCTCCGCCAATCTCACGGCCCTGGTTGTCATATTCTCTGAAATTCCCTTGCTTCTTTCCTTCACGAAAAGGACCTGAACTTTTCACTTTACCATCCTCATAATATTCCTGCCGAACATCCAGTATGGCTGTTGAAGCTTCATCTATCACAAGAACGCCATCTTCATATTTCTCCAATTTTTCCAGATTCCCTTTTCTGTCATAAAATTTAAAAACTCCATTACGCAAACCATTTGACCAATTTCCATCTTCCTTCGCGACGTTGTTCGGATATAAATCTCTCCATACTCCTGTGCGTTTGCCGTTACTGTCGTAGCGGTTGATTCTTTCTTCTGAATAAATGAATCCACTGCGGTACGTGAGAAGTGTAATGATCCTTCCATCTTTTTCTAACTCCGTTCCTTTACCTTCTTCCTTGTTGTTCTGGAAAACAACCGTTTTTTTCAATTCTCCGGTTTCATAATAATAGCTTGCTTCTCCATTTTTTATTCCGTTCTGATAAGTAAATTCTTCCAGTAAAATCCCCTTTTTACTGTAGTATTTTTCAGGACCGTTTTTGATGTCATCACGATACGTAATGCTTCTCTCGAGAGTGGAGTCTTCACGGTAGAAATTCCACGTGGAGTCCAATTTGAAGTTCAGGCGATTGCCTTCTGTTTTTAATCCACCATCGGGATAAAATGTTTTCCAATAGCCGTCAGGTTTACCATCCCTCATACTTCCTTCGCTGCTAACCGTTCCATTTTCATAGCGATATTGGACAAACTGACTCAACCCAATGTTGGAAACAAACGTGGCCCAAACCAGAAACGATATTTTCAGAAAGACTTTCATTTTTAAGTTTGACAAAACTAATCCAACCTTCATCAACTAACCACAGAACGCAAGAACAGTTTGATAAGTGTTTTACACTTCAAATAATAGATATGTATTTTTAAAATAGATATATAGTATATAGTAAGAGCTGTTCATACTGTGGGGAAAAAGGTTGGATTATGCTTGACAAGTCATTATGCGAACAACGCGGTAGCAGCTTTCAACAAGTTATGACTTGCTTCTTGCGCTGACATATAAGGTGTTGGATAGGATGTTAACAATACTGTATAAAGGCACGTAATGATAAGTTGGGTGTGTATAAAGTATTCAATTTGTTGAGAGCTGCGTGCACAAGTCACTGAAAGCTTCTCATAAAGAAGGGTGCTGATTCGGAATGTTTGTATACCTGACCGTATTTGTGTAGAAAGCAAATTTTGTTTGATAAAGTTATGAGTTCTCTTGTGAACGGAATTTGTGCATGGATGTGGATAAATGGAAGGAATGTAGGAAATGATGGATGAACGGCGCTATTTCACGTGGCACACTGGTTAATTTTGATCCCAATAAAAAGAAAATGAAGCGAATACATATAGGAAGTGACCATGCAGGTTTTGAATTGAAGGAAGAACTCAAGAAGGAATTGAGGGCATGGCAATTTGAAATAGAGGATCATGGAACGCATTCTGTGGACAGTGTAGATTATCCGGACTATGCTCACCCATTGGCGCAGGCTGTGGAGAAAGAAAATGGAATGGGTATTTTGATTTGTGGTTCGGCAAATGGTGTGGCGATGGCGGCGAATAAGCATGCCGGGATCAGAGCAGCGATATGTTGGTTACAGGAAGTTGCTTTGTTGGCGAGAACTCATAACGACGCCAATGTGATTTGTATACCGGCGAGATTTGTTTCGCAAGAGTTGGCCGTTGAGATGGTTAAAGTATTTGTGGAGACTTCTTTTGAAGGTGGAAGACACCAGAATCGGGTAAATAAAATAGCATGCAACTAATGAGTACATCAAAAATAATAGCGGTAGTTCTTGCGTTTGGATTGGCTGTTTTTCACGTGGATCATATGCACGCACAGACAACAGCCCGGCCTGAGCCCAACAAAGGCGGAGTATCGGAAAGTGAACTGAAGGAAATGGCAGCAGGAATAACGGCTGCTGAACTAAAGGCGCATCTGGAAATTATTTCGTCGGATGCTTATGAAGGCAGAGAAACAGGAACCGCCGGACAGAAAAAGGCAGCAGCTTATCTGGCGGATTATTATGAGTCACTCGGAGTGGCGCCGGTAGTAAATGGCTCCTGGTTTCAGCAATATCCCTTGAAAAAAACGAGCTATCTGAAATCAACAGCCAATGAAGGAATAAGGAAGTTTAAGATGATTGAAGATTTTTATGCATTCAGTTCTGAACCGGGTGATCTGCAGGCGAAGGATTTTGTTTTTGTCGGCTATGGAATTGCTGAAGGAAAATACAATGATTATAAGAACATGGATGTGAAGGGCAAAGCCGTGATGTTTATGGATGCCGAACCGATCAACTCCAAAGGAATTAGTCACATCACCGGAAAGGACGCTGTTTCTGATTGGGTAATGGAGTTTTCCAGAAAACACGATCAGGCTGTAAAGCAGGGAGCCTCGATGATTATTGTGGTGAATATGGATTACAATGAATACATCGGGCGTGTGCGTTATTGGCTGGAACAGGCGCCAATGAGGCTTGACAATCCAAAGCGTCCGGAAGAAGAGGGAGGATTGCCGGTCGTGTTTATTTCTCCGAAAATGGCAAATGAAGTTTTGAGTGCGAATGGCAAAACAATCGAACAATTACAGAAGTGGATCAACCGAAAGGGAAAACCAAAAAGTTTCCAGACAAAATCAGAGCTCGTTTTTCACATGAAACGTGATGAGGAAAAATTGACTGCGGAAAATGTTTTGTGTTTTATTGAAGGCAGCGATCCTGTTCTGAAAAATGAGATAGTGGTGATCTCTGCACATTATGATCACATCGGAATTGTGAACGGCCAGATCAACAACGGAGCCGATGACGATGGCAGCGGAACGGTAAGCGCTCTTGAAATTGCTGAAGCATTTCTAGAGGCAAAAAAAAATGGACATGGTGCGCGAAGAAGTATTTTAATTCTGAACGTAAGCGGTGAAGAAAAGGGCTTGCTAGGTAGCGAATGGTATTCCGACTTCCCCGTTTTTCCTCTCGAGAATACGGTGTGCGATCTCAATATTGATATGATTGGCAGGCAGGACGATCAACATACGGATGGCGAATATGTCTACCTGATTGGTTCTGATAAATTGAGCACGGAACTACATGCTATTTCTGAAAAATGCAATGCTACTTATACGAAACTCGCACTCGACTACACTTACAACGACCCCGCAGATCCGAACCGTTTTTATTATAGATCTGATCATTATAATTTCGCCAAACATAATATTCCAGTGATATTTTATTTTAGCGGTGTTCACGCCGACTACCACAAGCCAGGTGATGATGTAGAGAAAATTATGTTTGATAAAATGGAGACGATTGCCAGACTTGTATTCTACACAGCCTGGGAAGTAGCAAACAGAAATGATAAATTAAAAGTGGATGTGATCAACGATTTTCAACAAGACTAAACAAACAGCAACCTCATGAAAAAACTAATCCTTATTCTATGCGTTATTCTTTGCAGCAGTGGAATTATTTCTGCGCAGACCGTGAAGGAAAAAAACGCGAAACCAAAACGGGTATTTAACGGCCCAAGTGGACATGCGTTAGGGGCAGTGCTTTCTTCTACAAATGGCAAGGGTTTGGCATATCGTTACTGGCCTCAGAATCTGGGATTCCATATTTCTTTTTTCCCTGCTTCGAATGGTGACAGCAAGTATTATAACGCCGGTGCTACCGGCTATCTCAACATCCGAGAATATGAGATAGGCACATTGTTTTTACATGTGGGTGCAGAATATCAATATAGTTCCAAGAGCAATTCATATACAGCAGGATATCCGGCATACGCAAGCATTGGATACCTTGAGAAAACGCAAGGATTCAATTTGGGTTTTGGACCTGGTCTTCATGTCCTCCAGAAATATGTGAGTATGGATATTTTTCTGGGTTACGGCGCATATATCAGAGATCACTCAGCTTCAATTGATACTTACGTACCAAAGGATGAATTGATCATGACGCTAACCGGAGGCGTTGCTTTTTTCCTTGAACTCTGAGCGCTATTCATTGACGCTTAAAACAACAGGGGTCTTTTCATCTAAAAGTCGAGCAATAAAATCAGATAATTCAGCGCAGTGCTTTTCATAATGTTCACCTGTGCCCGGACCATAAAAACCGGTGTGAATTTTTCGGACAGATCCTGTCTTGTCTACGATGATCATAGTAGGATATGAAGAGATATGATTCAGCATCGGAAATACCTCTGAAGCTCTTCCTTTGTTTGATCGACCACCATAGTAGGGTTCATATCGGAGTTCAAGCTGCCCGAATTGTTTGCCAACGGATTCACGTGCGGCGGAAAGGTCCGGATTTCTTTCAAATGCAACGGGTATTACACTCAGGCCGGCTTCATGGTATTTCTCGTACAGGCCTTTAAGGAAGACACTTTCGTCTGTGCAGTTAGGGCACCAGGATCCGAAAATTTGAATGATCGACACATGACCGGCAAAGGCGGCTGAATCAAACGTGATAGAATCACCATCAAAATTCTGTACCTGAAATTCGAATCGTTTTACCTCATCTTTAACGAATGTAAGACTATCTGGATCTCTCAATACGGCAGCGTTATTGAGGGTTCCCTTCCACTCTTCAGACC
>JANOVT010000145.1:0-15907 GCA_031417525.1 Flavobacteriales bacterium
TTCGAGTCTCATTTTTTTGTAAACGATGGCTTTGGTTCATTCAATGAGGCTTCCAACGAGATTATTGGTCCTTGGTGGACACTGGTGAATTCAGTTTTAGATTTCGATAATGATGGGGTAAATGAAGTCGTGGCATATAGAGCTCCTTATGCACTATTTGATAATGCAGGAGCTGACCTGATGGTCATAGAAGGCATAACCAATTCTAATTCCGGAACAGCGACTGTACTAAGTCAATTTTTCTATAGATTAAATGAATCGGAAGCCGTAGATCTGGATCTCGATGGTGACTATGATTTACTTGCAATCATTGAAGAGTCAGAGTGGTACGGGGATTCATTGACTTTCAAAACGATCAGATTGATGAATGATGGGTCGGAGAATTTCAGTGAACCTATCTTGAGTCAACAATCACAAACAACAGATTGGGGCGAGTGTTATCTTTTACAGCTCGACAATTCAGGTATTCCTGCGTTGTTAATTGTTACATCAACAAACAATTTGTTGCATGTCAGTTTGCAAAATTATGATGAAGTAATGTCTAATTTTGTGGAAGTACAGTCCTTCGATTTGTTGCAGAATATTATTGTTTATGGCGAAAATCAGATTTATGCGACAGATTTGAATAATGATGGCTACAAGGATATCATTCTGCCGAGTGGCTCTCTCACCGATCCTTTGTCTGCTGGATATTTCCTCTTGAATGACGCTTCAGGTGTTTTCACTTCGGTAAATGTCATCATGCCGGAACCATTTATCATCCGCAATATGCTGGATGCGGATTTGGATGGAGATCTTGATTTTGTTTGTGAGTCAACCGGCGAATATGTCGTTTTGGAAAATGCAGGTGACTTGTCTCTGGCAACCGCATCCTCCATTGCGACTTTACCTCTGTTACCAGCAGGGGCAATAGATAAGGATAACGATACTGACGTTGATTTTTTTTGTAAGTTACCTGCAAGTCATCGATACATATGGATGGAAAGGCAAAATGATAACTCGTTTCTGGTTGGAAGCTTTCTTCAAAATCAATTGGAATTTACGGTTGAACACTTGCGCATGAGCGCAGATTTCAACAATGATGATTCGATGGACTTCCTATTTACACTTCAAGGAGGTGACGCCGGATTTCTTGATCTGTTATCGTCTGGAGATGAAATCAATTCTACCGATCGGTTTTTCGAATACGGAGAAACTGAGGTAGTTGATTTGGATAATGATGGTTTCAAAGATATCATCTTCACCAGCGATTCCGGCAACGATTACGATACACATGTGAGTTGGATACGTAACGAAATGGGTGACGGATGCAATGATCCATTGGCTTGCAATTACAACGCATCAGATTTGAATTCCGACGCTTGTTGTTATGGAAATTGCGGCTGTACCGATGTCGATGCTTGCAATTTTAGTCCTTCAGCGATTTGTGATGATGGAAGTTGCCTGATTTCAGGTTGCACTCAAAGTGCGGCTTGTAACTTTGAGCCTTCTTCAAATTGCGATAATGGCTCATGTATTTACGGAAATGCGATTTCTATTTCTGTAACTGCAAACAATTTTAATAATCAAACCGAAGTTGGTTATCTGCGGTTTTTTGAAGGTACTGACGTTCAAAACATCACCCATGAATTGAGCATGGTCGATGGACTCACAATTCCTTTCGATTTATCCTGCATCTCATCTGGTTGCTATGGATTCGGATTCTACATATTCAACTCTTTTCCAAATGATGCTTCAATTACTGTTGTGATTGCAGATGCTGATGGAGTGGAACTTGTCAATACAGAATATGTATTGGCAGAAATTACTCTCTTATTCGACCCGGCAAATGATTTTCAATATCTGGGACCAATGATTGGCCCAGTATTTCCTGTCGGCAGTTTTTGTTTATGTGGTGAAAACGCTCTGACCGGATGCACTGATCCCTTGGCGGTGAATTTCTCTGAGCTTGCGCAATGCAGCAATTCTTCTTGTCTGTATGGAATATCAGGTAAGGTATTCAATGACTTGAATGCAGATGGTATCATGCAAATTGATGACTATGGATTGCCTTTTGAAGAGGTTACAATTCAACCTGGCGGTTACACATTAATTACCGATAACAATGGTAACTTTTTTATGCCACTTGAATTCGGAACCTATTCTGTTACTCACACGCATAATCCGCTTTTTCAATTTGACACCACTCCTGTTACAAACTATGTCATTGTCGATGGTGTAGCAAGTCAAGCGCCACAACTTTTTGGCATTTCGACAACTGTACCGATCAATACCATTTGCATTGACATCTATCCTGATTGGTATATCTGCAATGCTTTTGTGAATTTCAATATGTGTTTCCGAAATATGGGAAATGTGCCTATTGATGGCGTGCTCAGACTTGAAAAGGATCCATTGTATTCTGCTTATCAGGAAATAACTCCCATCGATTCAATCGTTGGAAATTATTTTTATTTCAGCTATGAAAACCTCATGCCGGGTGAGATGTTTTTTTATGACATCGAATTGTTTACACCAACTACTGATGTTATGGGCACGATTCTGACGAATACAGTTCTTGTCAATGGCTTCTACAACGATGTTCAGGTAGCTATGGGAGCCAGAGAAAGAGAAATTGAACATGCGTGTTCTTATGATCCAAATGATAAACAGCCTTATCCAATTGGATATACTGAATCTCACTTTATAGAAAATGATACTGAAGTAGAGTATGTTATCCGTTTTCAAAATACGGGAACTGCTCCGGCACTCAACGTCATTGTTCGCGATACACTTGACACAAATGTCGATCTGAGCACTTTCCGTTTGGTGGCAAACACTCATAACGTAATGACGAGTCTGGATTCGACAACACGCGAGGTCGTTTTCTACATGCTGGATATTCTTCTGCCGGATAGTGTGCATGATGAACCAGGAAGTCATGGATTGGTAAGTTATCGCATCATGCCTTTGTCCTCGCTTGTTGCTGGCGATCAATTTGAAAATACAGCTTACATCTATTTTGATAATAATGATCCTGTCATAACCAACACGACGGATCATACCATTTTCGACTGCAATGCATATCTGGCTGAGTTCGGAATTTCAGAATCAGGAACTTGCTACGCACAAGAATTGACATCGACTCCGGATGTTTTGTGGACAGAAGGCTACACCTGGGAGTTAGATGGTGCTTATTTCACGAATACTGAAATTGCTCAAATTGATGTGCCGGGTGATCATGAATTGACCCTGACAATTTCAAATCCTTTATGTGGGTTGCGGAGCATTGAGCAGAATATTTCCATTGAAAATCCTATCGTCGCTGAAATAATTTATAGTAATACAACACTATGCAATTCGGAAACGATTCTACTCGAATCTTCATTTGATAGCGGAAACCATTGGTTTTTTGAGGGGAATGAAATTGCCACAACTATAGACTTAGTAGTGAATTCTCCCGGAACGTATGAATTATTAGTCGAACAAAACGGCTGCGAACTTTTACCGGTCAATGTTCTGGTGATCGAAGGTGAGCTTCCTTCGCTATCAGCCATTGCTCAATTTGAAAATACTCTTTCAGTGGAGAATATTCCCGGCTTGAATTATCAGTGGTTCTTCAACAACGAAAGCATTACTGATGCCACTTCATCTTCAATTGAGATTTCGCAGAGTGGTTTGTATACGCTTATTGCAACAGGTGAATTTGATTGTGACTATACCGAAAGTGTTCAAGCGATTTATAATAAGATTGAATCTATAAAGAATGCTGATTTTTCTATGTTTCCGAATCCTGCAACGAGCACGCTAAACATAAATCTGAAAAATGCATCTGTCGATGATGAAATTCATATCATCAATGCCGAAGGTCGATTGATTTTCAATCAACGTATCACAAGAAAGGAGCTTAAAATTACTGTGTGTGCCTGGCCAGCAGGTCTATATTATGTTTCATTATTGCATGAAGGTCAAAGTGTTTTCCATGATAAAATCATCATCGAGTAATTTACATTCTGTGTAAGCATTTATCATTCTAAAGAGTATCGGCTTTCGGGACCCATCTGGTTTCAAGTCAAGCCTGTCGTATTAGCGGTCATGCGTTTCATTCTTCATCCGCAGGTAAAATTCTGCAGTTTTTTTGTCTTGTTATGTAACAAACACGTCATCAAGCATTTTCATCTTTGATTCGTTAAACAAAGTATAACCAATCAAATTGAAATAACATGAAAAACGCACTGCTTTTACTTTCATTTCTGTTCACAACGACATGGATGAATGCACAAAAACTGTCTCAAAAGGATGTGCCGCCATTGGTATTGGAGGCCTTCTCAAAGTCTCATTCCGATGCAACTGAATTGAATTGGTCGAAAGAGGGAACCAATTTTCAAGCAACGTACATAGCTCAGAATACTGCTATGGCCAGTTTGTATGCTGATTCGGGTAAACTCATTGAATATCGCTCTGACGTACCTACCACTTCATTGCCGGCAGAAGCTCAGGAATTCATCAAATTGAATTTTACCGATAGCGATGCTAAAGAGATTCAGCAGGTTCACGACTATGCTGGGGTGGTGACTTATCGTGTGAAAGTAAGAGGTCAGGTCTATGAGTTTGATGCTATGGGCAATACAATAAAGCCACCAACAAGATAGTTGTGGTGTCAATGATACATCGAGCGTTTCTATCTGACCGGTCGTTCTGATTCGTTAGAATCGACGGGAGCGCTCAGTGCAAAAGGATTATCTCAATAAGATATAAAAATGAAATTCATATCGAAGCTAACAGGATATTGGGACGAATAGAGGAAGATTCAGAAGCATAGAGACTGCGGGGTTGATGCAATAAATCAAGTACTTAAATGTGATTTATTCAACTCTTCTCCAACCAAAGTATGAACGCAAAAATATCATGCGCTGAATTGTTGGTTTTGATATGAAATTGTAATGTTGAATTTTTTTTGACAAGCATCATCCACGGATGGTGCTTGTCATTTGGATTATTCCTTGTTGTGTTCAGTACATGAATATTAAGAGCACTTGTGTTTAAGATGTGTTTAGCAAATATGTCATCGACTTCGTCCATTGAAATTTCTGATACGATCAAAAACGTGTAAGTATTCCATAGAATCATATAAGGTTCATCTCTGTCCAACAATGCAACTTCGCATCGTAAATCAAATGGATATTATGAGGTCGTGAAGCGATATGTAATAAACCAATAAAAACATTACACTATGAATAAGAAAAAAAGTTCAACGCTGGTTATGAGTATACTCGTCACCGGTATCATCTTCTCCGGTTGCAGTTCACCTGCAAAAAAGGAAGAAGCAGATCAAAAGAAAATTGAAAAGTCGCAAGAGGAAGTTGCCGAAGCCCAGAGAGACCTTCAGACTGCGAAGCAAGAAGCAGATGCCACCGTACAACAAGTGAATGCGGATGACAAAATCACAAAAGAGAATGAAGCTTGGGTGGCTTTTCGTGCTGAATCGATAGCAAAGATTCACAACAATGAAGTTCGCATTACAGAACTGCGCGATAAAATGAAATCGTCAGGCAAAACGATGGATAAAATGTATGCGAAAAAAATTGACAAATTGGAAGAGCGAAATAATGAGCTCAGAAAGGAAATTGAGCAATACCAGGAAAAACCAAGTAACTGGGAATCTTTTAAAGCAGAGTGGAACCACGATATGGATGAGTTAGGAAATGCTTTCAAAGATCTGGTTACGGACAATAAGAAATAGTAAGCTCTTACTGGATATTGTTCAGTTGTTTAACGAGAAAGGCGGTGCAAACCGCCTTTCTTCATGATTGAAATATTATTTTTTTGGACCTGATCATGTAGATTGAACAACAGGATAGTTCTTTTCTTTTTCCAATTGCAGAATTCGATAAAGCGTAGGTGTGAGGCCGGTATATTTTTTAAACTGATTAGACAAATGCGCGACGCTGCTATAATTCAACTTGTAGGAAATTTCAGAAAGACTGTACTCATCGTACAATAAAAGTTCCTTCACCCTCTCAATTTTGTGGATGATCATGAAGTTCTCAATGGTCATTCCTATCTCACTGGCAAAAAGATTTGCGAGATAACGATAGTCATATTTGAGTTTTTCTCCCAGATAGACAGAAAAGTTTTCTTTGAGCGGTTCATCACGATGTCGCGAAACATCGACAATGACATTCTTGATTTTCTCAATGAGTATAGCTTTTTTGTCACCGATCAATTCCAGACCCATTTCTGACAATACAGCGCCAAGTGAGGTCAATTGTTCAATCGTGAGATTTTCTTCTACTTCAACCTTGCCGTATTCAAGCGATCGGATATGAAAATTCATTTTTTCCAGTTCAGCTTTCACAACCACTTTGCATGGTATAGAAACCATATTTTTAATGTAGAGTGTCATCGTTTGTGTGGATTTTGTGGAATGCAAATATCTCTTTAGACACGTAAGAAACAAATTATATCTAAATACAAAAGCATTGTATGATAAGTATACATTTAGTTCGCATTGAAATTCATCGGCTGAGAGGAACTGACGTCTACTTAGACCCTGATCAGAAAATTTGCAATGTTGAATGGCGGCTGGCGATAAACGTTTGCTGTGCTTACAACTTTATTCAGTACTTGCTTGAGTTCCTTGTAGTCACTTGGTTTTTTGATGTATACGTTGGCGCCATTCGCAAAAGTTTCCTGAATGTCTTTTTCAGATGAGGAAGTGGAATAGATGACCACAATTACATCATTAAATTTGGAATCACTTCTGATTTCTTTCAGGCACTCATTGCCATCCTTCAACGGCATATTCAAATCGAGGAAGAGCATATCTGGCATGATGAATTCACTTTTGGAAAGATATTCCATCAATTCCAGGCCCTCATTCACCGTGCGCACTTCTGTCTTTAATTTGAGTTCCTGGAAAGCTTCCTGAAAGATCATTCTATCTCCTTCATCATCATCAGCCAATAAGATCTCCAGTGGTTTATTTTTCATGGATGTAGTGGATTTAAGTTGTGGGTATAAAAATATTGAAGGAAGCGCCTTGGTTTGGTTCACCGTTCGCGAAAATGTAGCCATTGTGATTTTCAACAATCCGCTTCACAATGGCCAATCCAACGCCTGTTCCTTTGTATTTTTCTTTTGTGTGCAGCCGATGGAAAACGTCGAATATTTTGGTGCGATATTCAGGTGAAAAACCGATGCCGTTGTCGCTGATTTCCAGATGGTAGTATTCTTGATCCATGCGAAGGGACTGCCCCGACTGTGCAATTGCCGTGGAGTGGTTTAACATCTTGCCGGATTCTATTTGGTTTGTAATGGCTATCAAAGGAGTTACATCTGGTCTGGAAAATTTTAACGCGTTGCCTATCAGATTGAAGATCATTTGTCGGAATTGAAGTGGAATTATTTTCAATTCACAATCTCCTTGAATCCGTAAGGTAGCCTTTTTCTCCGATATAACGTCTTTGAGCTCTTCTTGAACTTCCTGAATGATCGAATTCACCTTTGTCAATTCAAAGTTTCTCTCTGAGTTATTGGTTTGCGAAAAATTCAATAGATCTTCTACCAGTTCCTGCATTCTGCCGGCTGAATCCTGGAGGCGGGTGAAATATTCCTTTGCATTGGCCGACAATGAATTGTATTCCTTTTCTTGAATCATGGAAGCGAACGTTTGAATTTTTCGCAAGGGCTCCTGGAGATCATGACTTGAAATATGTGCAAACAATTCCAATTCGTTGTTCATCTTTTCAAGCTCCGTATTCTTAGAGTTGAGCTGAGCATTCTTTGTGCTCAATGCCTGTTGCTGCACTTTTTGTTCGGAAACATCTTGCAACGTGCCAATGAGCCATTCCATACCCTGATCATATATGATTTTTCCGGTGGCCAGAATATGCATGATGCTGCCATCCTTGCGTAGCACGCGATATTCCCATTTGGAAAGTTTCTTTTCTTCGGTCACTAATCTTACCGCTTCATTGAAATAGGCGAGATCATCCGGATGAACAAATTTTGCCAAAGTTTCAAATTCGGAAATCTCCTGAGGATTCAAACCTAGCATCCTATACAAGTTATCTGAATTCTGTGTTTTTTTCGTGTTGAAGCTGTATCGGTAACTTGCGTAGTTTCCAATTTCTTCTGCAAAAGCAAATGTCTGATTGAGTGTCATCAACTGGCTTTGCATTTCTTTCGATTCACGCAATGCACCATTGATTCTGAAGTATGAAATAAAGAGGATAAATAACGCTCCTAGAAAAAGAACGATGACATAGAAGGGCGTTATGTATGAGAGAAATGTGTTTTCACGCAGCTCGTAGTTCATTAATTGTGCTTCTGTAATGGATATCATGCTCACATGATATTTGACCTCAGCCATGGTTTTTATACCCTCAGTGATATTGACGTCCAATGAATCAAGCATAAATGCCTCTTGACTTCGCAGATTGGACAACAGAATATTTGCGATCTTTTTATCCAGCGCTTTGTTTAGGTTTTGCAGGTTGATAGTTTGTTCAGGTCTATCGGCGAGCAAACTGTACAACATCATTCGTTCATCCGTGAGCTCGCTCAGTGCAGAATCCCTTTTGGCAAGCAAGTGGTCAATGCTCGTTAAAAGGAAAGCACGCTTGTTGGTTTCCGCTTCCAGAACCGAATTGGTAATTTTCTGCAATGATTGTTTGATAGCGTTCGACTGATCCATCGATTTGGAATAGTCAGTCATCGCTTTGGTTTTGTTGAACGTATAGACCGACAACAAAGCCAGAAAAACAATCGTTGCCACGTATATGATCCTCACGGATCTTATTTGTGTCTGAGAATTGGTGAATTCATTCATTTGGCTCAAATCTGAATTTACGCTGAGCGATCTCGCAAATTAAGGGAAGAAGCATGCAAAGCGCCAAGAAGACCCAAATCAAATGAAAAACTCATGTTAGAGTTTTACACAGAAAATCACGAACGTTACAAGATATGTTGATTTTATAATCTTGACTGCCGGAGTGAAGCACTTCAAATGGAAGCCATTGAGTGATCAGCTGAATATTGCGTGGTCACTGTTGTGCGTCTTTCGATAAGTTCACCGGGTTAAGCACTCTACTTCTGTGGTTTCAAGCATCTGCCTCTGAACACACTCATATGTGTTCAACGTGTGTTTATGAGTATCGATTACTTCAATCCAAATTCACAATTCATCTGATAACGCAATTTGATTTTTTCGAACTCAGGCGCAGCACCACCGTAGTTCTGGTCTTCTGTTACCATTGCCTTTGAAGCAAAACCCATATTGCTGAGCCCACTCACATCGGATATATAGCTGTCGTCAATTTCCTGAATCAGTTGCGCATCGCCGATTTCTTCACCGATACTTTTTGCCAGGTATTCTGCTTTTTCCTTACTCGCTTTCAGGGCATTCATCTTGACCTCTTTCCTCAATTCTTCTATTTTGCTATGCGATGTTTTGCTGATGTAAAAATTGTCGAGCGCCTGGTCGTTCACCGCAGCAACGATCTGGTCAAGCTTTTCGGCCGAACTTACTTTCACCGTATAAGCAATACTCGCCATAAAATCAGGCTCCGTTCTGCGTCTGCGATAACTATAATAGTCCCAACGTTCGTTGCCTGAGTATCCGGAAATCACTACATTGGTATCAGCTACTCCGGCTGATTGACAAACGGAGAGGAATGCGGATTTGATGTCCTCCAGTTTGATCTTTTGTTTGGAAGCATCCAGGTATTCTTTCAGGGTGAATGTCATATAGATCTCATCAGGCACAATTTCCATTTCCGCACTTCCGGTCACAGTTATTTTTTTGTGTGATTTGTCTTTTTTGTGTTTGTGTCCGCAAGAATAAAAAACCAAAGACAAGGCCGTGATAATTGTCAGAATGATGAGTTTGTTTTTCATGATAAAATTGTTGTTGTTCAAGAGCGAAAGTACAGAATCATACTCTGCAACACATCAGAGTCTTTGCTAAAAAGGGAAGAAGACATGGCAATTCAGTACTTAACTTCAAATGCAAATCTCCTCATTCTCGTTCTCATTCTCACTCTGTTCTCTGGCAGTGTTCTTGTTAACGTTTTATTTTTACGTCGAAATTTTCACAACAACCACAAAATTATTTTTTCATGAAAAAGTTCAATTACATCACCCTTGGCATTGCAGTGATTGCTATCGCCGCCGTTTTATTTTCATTTACATCCAATGCTCCGGCTGGAATGGAATTCACATCCTTCACTGTTGTGGAGTCCATTGTTCCGAATGGTATCGGAAGATCGAGGATCATCAATGCGCTCGAAACTCGAGATTACAAAGCCTTCACATCCGTCCGCACAGAAGAAGACAATGATCGCAACAAGTCTGATCGAGATGAGATTCGTGTGAAGAATTTTGAAGAAACCAAAATCCTGAACTTCTACAACATAGGTGGTATTCGTTTCCAGAACATTGCAGCGAATGATGCAGTGATCAACAGCAAAGTAAATGATATGCTTACACAGGGTTGGACCATTGTCACTATCACTGCGGGAGTTGAATCAGATGGAGGAAAGGAGGATAATGAAGGGATTTACATTACACGTTTTTATTTTCAGAGAGCGAAATAGATTTTGAAATGATTACAATGAAAAAAACCGCTGTTCATAGCGGTTTTTTCTTTTCAACTGCATCGTTCTTCCCATTTCAAATTGTCATAAGCATACCAGAGGATCTTATTTATGTGTTTAAGATCGCAACTGTTATTCCGATAATTTCGAAATCAGATTTGCGTGCTATAACACTTTGGCTTGAAACCACAAAGGACGCAAAGGAATTTCACACAAAGATTCACAAAGGAATTTGATACCATGCTCAAAACATACATGACATCAACAATTCATTGATAACTCTGGAATTGCTGTCAATGAGAAAAGGTGTTGACCAGGTTATTTGAAGGTCAGATAAATTTTTGTGACCTTTGTGTGAAATTCCTTTGCGTCCTTTGTGGTTTCAAGTATCTTCGGACTAAGACATTAATCCGATTTGAAAATCTTACTTCTTTAATATTCTTCTTGAGATACTTGAGTCTTTATCGCTGAAAACAATGGTATACAATCCGGCTTCAAAGCTGCTCATATCGATTAGATTCTGTTTGAGCATTTCTTGCCAAACCAATTTTCCACTCATATCATATACTGAAATATTTTTCCCAATCGTGTTTTCATCCGTGAACCGGAAATGGACGATATCAGATGTCGGATTGGGAAATAAGGAGATACCGGCAAACGACTGATCTTCAGAAATGTTCATAGCAAAATCATCTATAAATCGAGTAAGTAAAACATTGTATCCGTTCAGCGAACCATTTTGCCAAAGCGCAATTTGATCCATAGACAACACTTTTCCATCATCCTGCAAGGTGGCAACATGAAGATTGATTCGCAGATCATAATTGTTATCATCTATCACATGAGGTCCTCCCTGAAAAGTCATATCGACAACTCCATTTTCATCCAGTCGTGCGAGAAATTTTCCGGACATCGAGGCTGACGCATCGAATGCACTTCCAAGGATGATGAGGCCACCATCCGGTTCCGACAGAAGTTCATCGGGAAATGCTCCGAGGTTCGGATCGTCTTCTGTAAGTATAATATGGCCTTGCTGTCCGAAATTCTCATCCAATGATCCAGAGGAATTTATTTTGAACAGATAACTTTGGTAGGCATATGTGTTGGGTTGCACATAAATTCCATTGTCGGGTGCAATGGCAAAATCGAGAATCCAGTTGGGGAGAGAGAATCCGGAAACATCCAATGTGTATTCGAAAGTAATGTCTGTAGTTCCGTCTTCATTGAATCGCCACATGTTCGCTCCGTTGTTGTAGGTTGCTAATACAATGCGATTGTCATGATCAATTTCCATTAAAGGAAATGAAAACCCAGAATCGGGTGTGGTTGCGATTCCGTTTACACCAAAGGAAGTAATGAGTTGCAATTGCGCGTTGAATTTTAATACAATTCCATAACCCAGGTTGTTGATCAATGTGCCTGTACCAACAATTATATCGCCTTCATGATCCACGAGTATCTTGCTGAATCCGGTCGCTGCAGGAACTGGTGTCCAGTTTTGGACTATACTACCTGCAAGGTTAATTGATCCAATAGAATAGACCTGGTTCACAATGGCAACCAGGTAAATTTCATTGGCATCCGAAGAAATAACTCCGTCATACAACAGGGTATTGCTTAGTGTCAGAATGCCGGATGTGCCAAAGGATTCATCATAACTTCCATCATCATGGAGTTTGAGAATGAACGAATCCTGACCGCCATTCACTGAAGACAACAAAGCGAATATTTGTCCATTGGTTTGAAGAATGTCGGCAGTGAGAATGTCATTTGGAAAGTCCAGAAATCCAAGTTGACCGTCATTGCTAAAAGTCAAGTCTGGCAACCCATTTTGGGCGTTTGATGTAGTTGCTGAGGAAACAACAGCGATCAAACAAATTAGATTTATTAGAAATTTTTTCATGGTGTTTTTTTTGTTTTGAGCAAATGCCTATCTAGAAGGTATTTCCGCCCGTTTTGTATTGTTGTTGAATGCGTGATTTATTCTTTCATCAAAGAAACAGAGGTTCTATCTTGTGGGTTTCATCTGCATTTTATGTTCGATAAAATGACCGCAGTACGGAACCAAAATCTGAATCATCGGCCAGTTAAATTACTTCTGAGAGAAATTATTGAACTACCAACTTCACTTTGTGTTCTCCAATCTTCACCACATAAAATCCCGTTGCTAGTGATGAGCAATCCACTTGGAAATTTGTAGAAGTGACATTGCCAATTCGCTTCACCTGTTGTCCAAGCTCATTGGTGATGATGGCATCGCTACCTATCAACTTTGATGAGATATTGATGGTGATGTTGTCGCTTGCTGGATTGGGATAAATGGAAATATTCGAACTCATTTCTTGATTGATCTCGTTAGAAACAAATTCGGACAACGGTCTTTTGAAAACACCACTGCCAAGTGTTGCTGCATAAATGTAATCACCCGCAATGGCAAGGTCGAACACCATGTTGTTGGTGAGGCCTTGGTTGGCATCTTGCCAGGTGGCGCCCATATCGAAGGATACAAACGCACCTGTTTGTGTAACATCATAATCGGCGCGACTTCCACCAAATAATATGTTGCCGCTCACTTCAAGCGTACTTACTGGTGAAATGCTAAGTACGTTGGTCCAATTCTCACCATTGTCTTGCGAAGTAAAAACTCCACCATTGTAGAGAGCAAGTACCAATGTGCCATTAATATGATTGATATCTAGAACCATTGGATTAAGCGGCAACCCGTTATTGATCGCCACCCAACTGTTGCCATAGTTGGTGGATTTGAAAATCCCATCTTGTGTGCCGGCATAGAGTATTAAATCAACAGCATGTATCGAAAGGATATAGGGTGTGCTGATACCGCTGTTTTGTTGCGACCATGTTTGTCCATCATCGGTAGAAATAAAAACTCCATCGGCAGTTGCAGCGAAGATGTTGTCATCAATGTTAGCGAATCCTTGCACGGACAAATTCGTTAATCCTTGACTTGCGTTTATCCAAGTCTCTCCATTATCTATAGAGCGTGTAAGAATATCACCTCCTACCAACACAGTGTTACCTACAGTGTGCATCGTTCTCAAATCTTTATTGGTTACACCCAGTGCAGACCATGTATCGCCTTGGTCTGGGGTAGAGAAAACCCCTTGACCATTGGTTCCAGTATAAACTAAACCATCTTTCACTGCAAGCGATATACAATAGGAAGTAGTGATTTCATGAGTCACATTATTCCAAGTATTTCCATTGTTGGTGGTGATATAAAGGGCAGACTGCTCATTTGTTATTTCCGCATTGGATGTATAAGATGTTTGCGCCAATAGTTTTCCATCAGCCAAAGCATATATACCGTTGATGCTATTCTCTGGAGTGAATTCTATTTGTGTCCAATCATAGCCGTTGTTGTTCGAAAAATACAATCCTTCGTAATAAGCATCACACACATAAATATGATTGCCCGCAGTTGTAATCAACATGCCGTAAGGCATCTCGGGCAAGTCGCTGGCTATGCTTATCCAACTCTCTCCCTCATTGGTGGAAGTGTGCAATCCCATGGCCGTTGTTGCAATGATGTTTGGGCCGTTGTCCACAATGGAATAAACACCGTAATCCGCAAGTCCATCTTCAGACATCGTCCATGTAGCAGCATTATCAGTGGACATATAAATATGGTAATTTACCAATCCAAACACTTGATCACCTCTGATAAGAAATTTCTGAGCAACGTAGTAGCTGGCGGGTTCAATACCATTCATAGCCGTGAACCATGTTGCACCACCATCATTTGAAGCGATGAAGCCACCGCCCGCTGTGCCCACATAAATGTTGTCGCCTTGCGCAGCAATGCAGGATATAGAATAGCTGGCCCACAAGCCAGGAAAGGTTTCCCAACTTTGTCCATTGTCCGTGGAGCGATACAATCCATTGGTGCCCGCGCCTGCATATACTGTTTCATTGTCGGTGCAAAGGGCGCCAATACCCAGACTTGTCATTCCGTTGTTGCATGCAGTCCAGCTTGCACCTTCATCAGTGGAGCGAAAGATTCCGCCATAGTAAGTACCGGTATAAAGCTCATCATCATCGCTTGCATAGCAAGAGGTAATTCCACCACGTGGCCCATTCGTTTGCTGCCATTGCGCGTTGCCGTAGTTCGAAACCGCAAGCATCGCAACGATGCTGCAAAGAGTAAAAATGTTTTTCATGTTGATTTGTTTTTGATGATGATTATTCTATGTTTCTGTGCGAAGAAAAAATTATTGAACCACCAACTTCACTTTGTGTTCTCCAATCTTCACCACATAAAATCCTGTTGCTAATGACGAGCAATCCACTTGGAAATTTGTAGAAGTGACATTTCCAATTCGCTTCACTTGTTGTCCAAGTTCGTTGGTGATGATGGCATCGCTTCCTATCAACTTTGATGGAATATTGATGGTGATGTTGTCGCTTGTTGGGTTGGGATAGATTGAAATGCCCGTGCTTATTTTTTCTGAAATGTTTTGTGCAGCAAAGTCTGTAAGTGGCCTTTTGTAAACTCCGCTGCCTTTGGTACATACGTAAGCCCAACCATTGTTGACGATGATGTCCCACACCATGTTATTGTCCAGGCCATCACTTACATTTGTCCAGGTTTCCCCTAAGTCGTTGGTCATAAAAACCCCGGGTGAGGTTATGTTTCCGGTAGCACCAACAAATAACATATCATCATGCACTGTAAATGAGGAGGGCCATCCATATTCGTCGAAATTCATGCTCGTCCAATTGGCACCACCGTTCATTGATTTATACAAGGTGCCTGAAATACCTCCTGAAACAATTAACACATCTCCAATGTTTGCGATGTGGTTGATTGATGGAAAATCTGCAGGTAAATCATTGTTGATGTTGGTCCAGCTATTACCGAAGTTGACCGAAGTATAGATCCCCGTCTGAGAAACTGCATATAACACATTGTCTATGGCGAGAATGTCTATTATATAGTCTTCAGCTATTCCATTGTTACTGTCAGACCATGTTTGGCCGTCATCTGTGCTAATGACGACGCCCATCGGACTGGCTGCAAAAATGTCGGTACCTACTTGTGCAAAGCCAAGTGTTCCTGTTGACTGCAGACCTTGGTTGCAAACTGTCCAGGTATCTCCATTGTCGATGGACCGTAGAATACCACCATCACCTGCCGCCAAAATGGTATTTCCAAATGTGGCAAGGGTAGACAAAGAAAGCCAGTAGTTGGGTGTGGCCGTGAGTTCCCAATTTCCGCCTTGATCGGATGTTTTGTACATGCCGGTGAAAATTGTTCCTACATATATATCGTCGCCATGTTGCGTCATTGACATGCACCAGGTACTGGT
>JANOVT010000146.1:0-3494 GCA_031417525.1 Flavobacteriales bacterium
CTATGACATGGCTCACCATGACCCGTGCGTTATGGAGCAGGAAATAATGGCGGCGCTTTGCGCCACCATTATTTCCCCAACACAAAACGAAGTTGGCATGGTGAGCCATGTCATAGTGAGCCCGTCGAACTACGAACCATAAGTTTTGATTATATGCTTGTTGTATGGAAACGAAGAAGCATTCTTTATCCATTCCATCCAACATGAAATCAACTCTTCAACGTCTATGAAGAAAAAAAATCTTTCCGATAAATTCTTCGGCCTATTGTTTCACAATCCGTTGTCCAATGATTCTTCCGTCTTCGCAAACAACATTCAATAAATACGCACCTTTTTCTATGCGTGAAAGATCAAACTGTTGATTGGGATAAAACACTTTTTCTTCAAACACGATTCTTCCTGTCATGTCGGAGATAAAAACGCGATTTGCATCTTGAGGTAAAACCGCTTTGAGTAAATTGTGAAAAGGATTGGGCCAGAGTTGAACCTTTGTGTCTCTTTGTTCTTCCACGTTAATTACTGCGGGGCAGCCGGAGGGTTGTTCGTAGCCGCACGAATCTATTTTTAGGAGCCAGTGTTTTTGTGTCAGGTTGTTAGAACTAATACCGGTAGCAGCAAAACCGCCATCAGGTGTTGGAGTAATGTCATACAATGCGTTGAACTCAAAATCATTCGGTGGAGAATATAATTTAACCCAATCCAATTGACCGTCATAAGTTACCTTCAAAATACCTGCGTGTATGTATTGATATGTTGGCTCGTAGTAATAGAAAGTGCCAACATAACCTCCCTGAGGAACTTCCTTTACTGCTGTGAAGATGGCGCCGGTTGAAATCAATCCATTATCAAAGACATCAAAATCAATCGGGTTATCATAGATAGCACTGAGATCATCGGAATCCACTTTGAGCACATGCAATTTGGCTTCGATTTCACCTACCCATTGATAGTTTTCACAACGCGAATACATAATGACTTGATTGCCTTCAGTGTCCAAAACACCGCCACATATCGGCTCAGACTGCTGCCATTCTTGATTTCCAAAACAATTTGATTGAATCACATTTCCTTGTAAGTCAGTTTTGACAACCTGTATATCATAGGTGTTGCAAATATTACCGTTGCCCCCCACGATAAGAAAATCATTCTTCCTTGAAACGGATGCCAAATTAAAATAATGCCATTCATCACCAGAAGAAAATACGTCTGACATCTGGTTACCCAAAAAATCGAAGACGGTAAATCGCAACTGAGTTAAGTTATTATCTTGATCAGGTCTGTAGCGACATGTCATCAAGAATGTTGTGTCGGAATAGGTGCAAAGTCCAATTGGATCTACTTGAACGAATGGTTCACATTCTATCCATTCTGTAAAAAGGTGGCTCCAAATGAAGTCAGCTTCCATATTCATTTGAAAAAGATATGGAACACTTCCTCCACAATCAGTGGCTCCAGTTTGAACACTAATTAAAGCACCTTCTCCTAATCGTAAGATTCCATTATTCCATTGCCCTGAAATCCCCCAACCTAAGGTTTGCTGACTATTGATTGAAATATTTTGAATAGACCCACTTGCGGTATAGTTTATACTAGCATACCCAAGTTGATTGTTGACGCTCGATGTTGAAAAAGTGAAGTATCCTGATTGGATTGTATCAACAAAGTAGCTAACTGCAATAAGTGTATCTTGTGATTGCTCAAAATACGAACGATTGAAATAAGTGTATTGAGCATGGGCCATCATGCCCATACTCAATAACACTCCCAAAAAGAGTGTTTTCATTTCAATTAATTTTTAGTGATGGTTATTTGATCAAGAAGTAAGCCTCCAATATCATACAAGAGCAAAATGTACATGCCACTTTGCAACTTGCTTAAATTCAAAGCAGACTCCTTAGAATGAATGTCAGGTCGAATTGTCTCGACTAATCTTCCATCAATCTGAACAATTTCGATCATTGCAGGGCCTTGAATCAATTGCAGTGGTATTAAATGAGTATTAGTGCAAAAAGTGTTTCAGCTATTTTCCTAAAAATGAAAAATGGATTTGGTGAAACTGGTTTGTGGTTTTTGCTTTTGCCGAAGTAAAGATGGTGGAAATAATGAAATTCCATAAAATAAAATGAATCGCTTACTCATGAAGATTCCAACAACTCACTTTACACCCATTCACGTCAACATCTCAATTCCGAAAAAGATCATTGTCTTTATTCGCCTCGTACCAACTATCCGTCTTCAGATTTTTTCCATGACTTGCCTCCACGGCAAGTACATCACAACGCTCGTTCATTTCGTGGCCATTGTGTCCCCGAATCCATTTGAATTTTACATGATGATCCGCTGCCGCCTTCAAGTAGCGCTTCCACAAATCAGGGTTTTTCACGTTTTTCCATCCCCGTTTTACCCAGCCTTCTATCCATTTTTTTTCCACTGAATCGACGACGTAACGTGAATCTGAATAAACAGTGACATCACTTCCATCATTCTTCAACATCTCCAGCCCAACAATCACACTCAATAATTCCATCCGATTGTTGGTGGTAAGTCGAAATCCTTCACTTACTTCTTTGTAATGCTGACCGCTTTGAAGGATCAGCCCATAACCGCCCGGCCCCGGATTTCCACGCGCTGCGCCATCGGTGTACATATTGATTGGTGTGCTCAAAGTATTTTTTAGTAAAAAGTTTGTTGCGAAGATTTCAATGCAACAGATGTTGAATATTGTTGGAGAATAGTTTTACGGAAATGGCCAATAAGATGATTCCGAATATTTTTTCCAGAACTGCAATTCCTCCAATTCCCAAAAGCCTTTCTAATCGGCCTGTCAATTTCAACACAATAAAAATGATCGGAGTATTCAGCGCGATTGCCACCAAAATGTTGGCTTGTTGAAATTCCGCACGAAGAGAAATTAAGGTGGAAAATGTTCCGGCACCGGCGATAATCGGAAATGCAAGAGGTACAATCGAGGCCGATTTTTCTGCTCCTTCTTTCTGTTTGAAAATTTTTATACCCAACACCATTTCCATGGCAATAAAAAACAAAATGAACGAACCAGCCACTGCAAAGGAATTCACGTCCACTCCAAACAAACGAAGAAATTGTTCTCCGACGAACAGAAAACCTACCATGAGTAAAAACGAAACAACAGTCGTTGTAATAGGCTGAATGTTTCCGACAGAAGATTTGATTTTCAAGATAGCCGGAATACTGCCGATGATGTCGATCACCGCGAACAAAATCATAAAGCACGAACCAATTTCAACCCAATCGAACATGCCGCGAATTTAGCCGCTTTAAAATTTCAGGTCAACATCACTTGAGAAAGAAACAAACAGATTTCATAAAGAAGCGATACTATTCGACACCTTCATTCACATCCATATAATCCATATAGGAACCGGGTGTTAGGTGAATCATATTATTCAAGATACCGTCCGTGAGCCTATAGACCCAACCATGCAAATGCGGGCGGGAGTCACTCTTCCATGCAC
>JANOVT010000147.1:0-18251 GCA_031417525.1 Flavobacteriales bacterium
GTTCTATAAATTTTTTCCTGTTCAGATTTTATGGATTGTTACTAGATGTCAATTCAACTACTCAGACCGGCTTTCGTTGAGCTTTTTGAATTTTTCTTTGAACGTCCAGGCAATAGTCTTTGCCCGGAAGATGGCCACATCCGCCTTTTCACCTTTGAACAAACGATGAACGGTTGACTCAAATAAGCTTAACCACCGATCGAAATGTTCGCCTTCCAGATGCATGTGAACATGCTTGTCGAAGACATTGGTGGTGTAGCCTGTTTCATCCAACAACACGAATGACCAGAATTGAATCATCTTCGGTTTATGATGTTCAAAATCCAGTTCTGCAAAAAACCCTTTCAATAATTCATCTTCCAATACGGCAGCATAAAAGACATCCACCAATCGGCGGATGTCTTCATTTGTTGCAATGTCTTTTAAACTCGTTTCACTCATGTTTAAAGTCCCGACACAAATTTCTTCTTCGGATATTTCACATTGAAGCGAATTTGTTTTTTCACTGTTTCGCCTGGAGCAAGCGTTAATTTCCAGATCAATTTACCGGTTACCGCATCGTAGGTGGCACCGCTTATTTCTTCTGTCTCCACTTCCAGATCTCCGTTTTGTGAAATCGGCAACTGATCTTCAATCACCAATTGAATAGATTGTTTTTTGTTGTTCTGAACGGTGATTTCATACGCTTTGGTAGTCTGCTGTTTGTTGCCGAAAAATCCGGTTTTGCAGTAGTCCTTGATCTGATCCCGCTTCACATTAATTGCACGATCGCGACCGAGAGAAAGACTCAGCGTATCATTAGCCAATGCAGGATCGATGTATCCTTTTCCCACATAAGTCCCTTTGAAATAGATATTGCTTTCACCAGGCAGCAAAGAATACTGCGCCCAGTCAGTGACCTGTGCACGAAGGAAAGCGTCATTATCTAGTTTCGGAATCGTGATATAAGCATACTCAGCTTTTAATGATTGAGTCTGCATGGTGACATCATACTGCTGATTGTCGCTAGGGATATCGTAAGGCACGCTGATTTTGAATTCAGTATTAACGGTGTTGTTTTGCACAGTGGTGTAAGCCGCAGCAGTCTCCTTTTTTTTGTCGTATTCCATATCCACGTTCTGATCGTAGGCAACGGATGGGGTTGCGTTGTATGCGGCTTTTCCTTCTGCTCTGGAATTTCCGTTATAAATAATCGGCTCATAAATATTCACATACCACGGATATAACGCAGGGATTTGTCCGCCTACTGTTGGATTTCCGGTTGACATGGTGAGATTCACATCTTCCCAATCGCGGCCGGTGCTCTGATACACTTTCGCACGATACGAAAATTCAATCGGCGAGTTGATGTCCTCGGCACGAAGATCATACACCGGATACCAGCCTGCAGATTGTGCGAGATAAGACACTTTCAAACTGGCCGAGCCTGTTTTGGAAGCGATCAACGTCAACATGATTTCACTCGGATTGGTTCCCTTGCGCGAATTCATATTGTTGAGCGCATTCTGAAGTCGATTGATTTCAAGATTATTCAGTCGCTCCTGTTCTCCCAGTTCAATCCACTTGTAGGAAATTTCTGTAAAACGACTTCGATAAAAATCTGCCATGTCTTTGAGGTCTTCAGAAAGCAATACATTGTTGTTGCCTTTGATATTGCGATTGCTTTCCATCATCAATTTTTCCTGTTGCAGAGCGTCTTTCAGTCCGGCAATTTCCTTTTGTTTAAAAAGCGAATTATCGAGACTGTCCTGAATGGACTTCACTTTCGGATTCGAATTCTGGTCCAGGAGATAATTCACCTGGTGTTTGACAGAAAGAATGGTGTAGTTCGGATTTCCTTCGACCTGAATCGAATTTGGATCAAGGTAAAGTGTAAGATCAGTAATCTTGAATTGATTTTCACCTTCTTTAAGTTGAATAGTAGCGCTTTCAGTGACTTGCGCTCCACTCATAAAAACAGTGACATCCGAAATCTTTGTTTGAATTGTTTTGGCAGCGGACTGTCCAAAACTTTGAGCAACGATCATTATCGCCGCGATTGAAAAGAACCATTTGTTCATGTACATGGATTTATTTGGGGTTAAAAATAGACGTTGTGCATTGCGAATTCCATGCCTTGAATACAGAGTTATTGAAAGAACGTTCAACAATAAATGGAGAATGGAGAATGGAGAATGTCCTACTCCGCTTCGATTTTGTCCAACTCTGATTTGATTGGGCCAAATTTATTTCGACGTAAAACCAAAATTTCGCCCAATTCTCCATTCTCAATTCTCCATTTTTCTTTAGTTGGATAGGGGTAAATCAAAAGTGTGTTGTCTGTATTTCATAACACACACTTTTTCACTTAAATCCGATGAAAACAGCATTTTTCCTCCAACCTTCTCTGATGATCCTAATCGCTTTTGCCGCATTAGTGACATTTTCGTCTTGTGACAAGCGAATCCGTAAACAGGGATCGGGCAACATCACTACTTCCACCAGAAATCTCACAAACTTCACCGATGTGGATGCCGATGGAAGTTATCATTTGTTCATGCATATCGATGATCAGCCACGAATCGTTATCACCACTGATGACAATATGATCAACGAAGTGCAGTCATTTGTTCAAGACGGCAAACTATTCATTGAAATGAGCAAGGACTATCAGAACTATCATTTCACAAAAATGGATATCCATGTATATGCAGCGAGCTACAATCGTTTTGATTTGAATGGCAGCATTGAATCTACCTGTGAAGACACGATCACCTCCACTTCATTTGTTTCGAATCACAATGGTAGCGGTTATACCCACATGCTGTTTGCAGGTGAAAACCTGGAGTTGAATACGCGCGGCAGCGCCGACATACACGCATCCGGATATTCCACAAATGCCAAATACACCATCAATGGTTCAGGCAAGTTTGATGTTTTGAATCTCACATGCCAACATGCCGATGCCAATATCAATGGTAGTGGGGAGATGTTGATTCATTGCACCGGAAGTCTGGATGCTACGATTGATGGGAGCGGTAAAATTCGCTACACCGGAAATCCTGTAACCACTACACACATTAGTGGCTCAGGAAGCGTCGCACCTTACTAAAAAATCCAATATAACTCCTTCTCTACTTTTATACCAGAAAAAATTGAAAATTCCACACCCATTGAATCGGTCATTTTTCCTGATACTCGCCATTACCTTCATGACCCTGATGAGTATTTCTCAAAGTCAGGTGGTGCCTGTATTAGAAAGAAAAATAAACATTGATTTCGAAAATAGACGCACTGCAGATGTGCTTGACAGCATTGAACAATTATCAGGATGTCGGTTTTCATTTAACTCAAGTCTTGTTGATGAAAACAAACTCATCACAATTCACCTACATTACAAAACGGTACGAGAAGCATTGGATAAAATTTTCAAGGGCAGTTTACAGTACAAAGGAAAAGGCGACTACATCATTCTGACCAAAGCACCTGCCCAGCCCAAAGTGATTTCCGGCTATGTCGAAAATAATAAGGGAGAAAAAGTTGCAGGTGCAAGCGTCTATGATGCGAGTACAATGGCATCAGCCACCACGAATGAGTATGGATATTATGAAATGAAAATCAAGCGCAGCAATCCAGTTGCGCTTTCGGTGAGTAAAAGTAACTATGCAGATACGGTAATTAAACTGCTACCCTCTACTCCCACTCTTCAAAGTATTGTCATCGAAGAAAAACGCGACACTTCCATCCGCCACATGTTGCGAACGGTTAAAGACAGTGTTTCTTCGAAATTGAATGCAGCCGGAGAATGGACTGTGGAACAATTCACACGCAATCCCAACGTTGAAAATATTTCCGATTCGATTCATCGCGAATTCCAGTTTTCATTCGTTCCATTCGTTGGCACCAATGGCCGACTAAGTGGAAATGTCACGAATGATTATTCATTCAATGTGATAGGTGGATATAATCGCGGAGTAAAAAAGGCAGAACTGGCCGGTATGTTCAACATTGACCGCGAAGATGTCGGCGTTGTTCAGTTTGCAGGATTTTCAAATATCGTTGGTGGAAGTATGACCGGCGCGCAATTCGCAGGCTTCAACAACATCAATCTGAAAACATCATCAGGCGCGCAGTTTGCCGGCTTTATAAACGTAAATTCCAACGGATACAAAGGAGCTCAGTTCGGCGGATTTGCGAACTACACCGAAGGTGATTTGAAGGGAGTTTCATTCGCAGGTTTCACAAACATTGTTCATGGAAATGTACATGGCATAGTTTCCTCCGGTTTTGCAAATCTGATAACAGGTAATGTCAAAGGTGTTCAACTTTCCGGATTTATTAATCTCGCAGCAGACACTTTAAAAGGTGCTCAGATCAGTGGATTCATGAATGTTGCATCTATAGTCAAAGGCGCACAGATCGGCGTTTTTAATTTTGCTGATTCGTTAAGCGGGATTCCATTGGGCTTTATCAGTTTTGTCAATCATGGATATCACAAACTCGAGTTGGCTTATGATGAATTGGGTTATAGCAATGTATCGTTCCGAACAGGAGTTCATTCCTTCTACAATATCCTGACAGCCGGAATTCAACCGAAAGTGATTAATGACACGGTTGACTGGACATTCGGTTATGGTATCGGTACTTCTCCCAAACTCGCGAATAAGTTATACCTGAATGTTGACCTCTCCAGTCAGCAAATCGTTCATGGCAATGTTGCAGATCAATTAAATCTGCTGAACAAATGTTATCTCGGACTCGACTATCAAATTACGAAGCGCATATCTGTAACAGCAGGATTGGTAGCCAATGGTTACATCACCGAAACGGGCGCAAGAGTTGCTCCCGGCTCAGAAGATCCGCATCGTTTTTACACGCATCCATTTAATTCGAATTATCGCATGGAATCCTGGTTTGGATGGAAGGCCGGCATTCGTTTCTTCTGAATTAAATCGTCGCGGCTGCCAGATGTGTCGCAAAGTTGAACATCAAGTTCTGCGTATAGGCGTTGAAACACCAACTTCAATTACTCATGCATAAAAGGTCACCAATCCTGTGCTAATATCATGTGTGCCCCCCACAATGTAGATATCTCCGTTCTCGATCATTTCCTTCAAAATGGGACTCCTTTCCTTGATGGCTTTGACGGTGCGATGAACATTTATTACGGCAACGTTTTCAACAAAAGCTGCATTACCAGAATTACGCTCTGTGAGCGTACTTGTCTCTTCGTGGACCGCTGGTTGTATTTTGGAAAGTAGTGCCGTGAGATTACCCATTTCCACATGATCGCAGGCACCCCGCACAGCGCCACATTTCGTATGGCCGAGTATAACAATAATTTTCGCTCCGGCTACTTTGCAACCAAATTCCATACTGCCCAAAATATCTTCATTGATGATGTTGCCTGCGATACGAATGCTGAATATGTCACCTAATCCCTGATCGAAAATTAATTCGGAGGATGTGCGGCTGTCAATACAGCTGAGAATGACTGCAAATGGATGCTGACCATCCGAGGTCTCATTGACTTGCTGCAATAAATTGCGATTTACTTTGAGATTATTAACAAATCGTTTGTTGCCTTCTTCCAATAATTTCAATGCCATCAATGGCGTGATGGACAACTGCATTTCTCTGGTAAGTGTTTTCATATTTGATGTGTTTGGAGATTACAATACATAAAATTGATCTACTGAAGCAGGTTGAGGAAATTCCTTTTCCTTCAGAAGTTGTTTGATGTTGATTTCGATGGTCGTTGCGATGGCTGTCACTGCCGTATCTGTTGGTCTGTTTTCAAATGGATCCTGCATGTGGGTGGCAGATTTCTCCAACAGAAAAAATGCAGTGGAGATCAACAGTAAGAGTGGGATTTCGAATAGTCCTCCGACGTCATGCAGCGAGATGGAAAGTGTTACCACAAACAAATAAATGATGGCATGGAGAAACAGCCGATAGGTGACAGGAAACACTGTACTCTTTATTCGCTCAGCTTTCCCCTGGGAATCACAAAACCTCACCAATGTCTGGTCCAATTGAATTTGTGATAATAGTTCAATGTGCTGATTATCCTTGAGTGTCTTGATATCTATTGCATGAAGGTCCAGAATTGCCAGTGGTTTATTCTGATGTTGTTTGATTTCTTCCAATTCCTCTTGCGAAATCAAATGCTCAAGATTTTCAGTCGCATTTAAGCCGCGGAGAGACTGACCTAATGAATAACACCATGCGATTTGCCTGTAGGCCATTCTCCTTATATGAGCATCATTTCCCTTAGCTGTATATGCTTTTAACTGAATCACAAAACTCCTTGAGTCATTCACAATACTCCCCCATACTTTACGCGCTTCCCACCATCGGTCATATGCTTGACTGAGTTTAAATGACAAAAGAATGGAGATCGCTGTGCCGATAAAAGCTGGTATCGTCAGTGGCATTTTTGGTATTGTATCCTGGTACCTTTCTGTGATAAAAAGCACAATGATAGATAACACCAAAACTATAACAAAGTCAACTTTTACCTTGCGGAATATGTAGGATGCGGGAATGCTTTTGTTCAGCAACATAGGATATCGATGTTTTCGCAAAGATAGTATCATCTTCCCTATTGATAGTATTACTATCATAAATAATTGTTAAAATTTTTTTGGTATTTTTGAAGCCTTAAGAAAAGACCATCAAAACGCCAACAATGAAACTGCAATTTCACATTACCATGAACGAAGCATTATTTCTTCGCAATCCGGAAACATCCGATTTGGGAAAGAATATTTTGCAACATAGTGTTCTGCTGATACACCAGAATGGTTTCGAGGCGTTCACATTTAAAAAACTGGCAGAACAAATCGGTACTACCGAAACAGGCATCTATCGTTATTTTGAAAACAAGCATAAACTGCTTGTGTACATCACTGCATGGTATTGCTGTTGGCTTGAATTTCAGATTCAGTATCAGACAAACAATATCAAGGATCCTGTAGTAAAACTGAAAAGGGTCATCAACCTTTTGGCAAAGGCAGCAGAAGATGACGAACAAACAAGCTACATGGATGAAG
The DNA here is from genome assembly GCA_031417525.1 of Flavobacteriales bacterium. Taxonomy (GTDB): domain Bacteria; phylum Bacteroidota; class Bacteroidia; order Flavobacteriales_D; family Sanyastnellaceae; genus JAIBBG01. The sequence goes on from JANOVT010000147.1 coordinate 7,035, forward strand.
GTTTATTGCATCAGATCGTCATTGCAGAAGGTTCAAAGGCCTATCTCACCAAACAAGTAAGCGAAGACAACAAACAACAGTTCTTTAAGCCTTACAAAGATTTATGCGCCACCATTGGCACCTTCATTTCAGAATGCAATCCCAAATACAAGTATCCCCGGTCGCTTGCTTCGACCATCATTGAAATGGCGCACTTCCAAAACTTCTTTATGAATAATCTGCCATCACTCACCGATTTCGGGAAAAAGAAAGAAGAGGCGGAAATTGTTGCTTTTCTGAATGATTTGGTTTTTTCTTCTTTGAAAAAGAGTTGAATCTGAGGATTCGAGGCATTTTCATTTAAACGCAGATTACACAAATTTTTTCGCAGATTCTCGCGGAAAATGACTTCTTTGATTTGCGTGAAGATGCTTAGAAAATTGCGTAATCTGCATTTTAAATAAGAAAATGTGAGATAACTTTCAACCTCTCTTCCTCCAGGTGGACCTGACGTATCTGTTCTCGTAGTTTTCAAAAACACTTTCCACTCGTTTGGCGCTTAAACAATTCTAAACTTTCAGACCAATCTTTATTCCTCCCCACCTATGCCTTCTTCCGCCATCAAATTCCGCGGTGAGAAAGGATTGAAAATATTCGAGGTATAGATTTTTAATATGAAGCACCACCCCAACATTTTCCTGAAAAGTGATGCGTTTGATCCTATCCGAATCAATGGTATATGGACTCCTGCTATTCAATAATCCACCTTGCAGCGTGGCATCATATCCAATAGCATTGACGAGGCCTTCTGCTAATGCATATAGCCGGAATCGCGATGCATGATGGGAACTAAAAATAGATTCGAGTTTGCCGAAACGAAGATTTGCACCGGCAGTGAGTTTGTCATTCAGTGTTCCCAAAGTGAGCGACGAAGATCCATTGAAGGCAACAACACTTCGAACATGATAAAATTGCTTTTCAAAGGAAGCTTCGTAGTTTAAAATAAGATCGCGACTTATCTGATGCTGCCATCCGAGTGGTTCGGCATTTTGGGTAACCCTGTGGATTTCGCGTTGCATCCATTCTCCTCCGGCCCATGGGCCAATGATTCCAAATGAAACCGACGACGAGTAAATAAAGGTGTTAGCAGTGTCAGTTACACTGCTGAAACTTTTAATACTCAGACAACTCGCATAAGGGCGATCGCCATACAGAATTGCATTGCTTCGTATGCTTGTTGGCGTGAAGCCAAAATGATCCAACGCAATACCATAGTTGGCTGGCATGATCTTACTTTTGAACAACAAAACATTTAGCGGATTTTTACGAAGGGCTGGTATCACCAGCTCAGCATTGATTCCTTGCGTGTAGTAAATATCTGTAGCAGTGAAGTAATCATTGTCATAGCTAAATCTGAAATAAGATTCCATTCCAGATCTGCGATAAGAAATCAGATTATTGATTCGCTGGGAAAGAAGTTGCAGCTGGAGTAGACAAAAGATAAAGAAGATAATCGTGCGCATTGTGAATACATACGGGAATTATGGCCATCTGGATTTTATTTTAATCGCAAAGTCCGGCAAAGTTTAGCGCAGAGTCTCGCAGAGTTTTTTAAACATACTTTGCGAGTCTCTGCGCTAAACTTTGCCGGACTTTGCGGTTAAGAAAAATTCTGCATCTCCACCAGACTCTTATACACACCACTTCGCATCATCAATTCATCGTGCGTGCCTTGTTCTGCAATGACACCATTCTGTATCACGATGATGAGGTCTGCACGTTTGATGGTGCTCAGTCTATGTGCGATGACCAGTGAAGTGCGGTTTTCCATCAGTTTGTAGATAGCTTCCTGCACCAACATTTCACTTTGTGTGTCAAGTGCAGATGTGGCTTCATCAAGGATTAATATCGGCGGATTTTTATAAAGTGCGCGTGCAATAGCAAGTCGCTGTTTTTGTCCACCGCTGAGTTTGTTGCCGCCATCACCGATATTAAAATCGTATTGACCTTGCAGATTGACAATAAATTCTTCTGCGTTGGCAATGCGTGCACTTTGTTGGATTCGATCCATACTCAAGCCGGTAGATCCCAAAGCTATATTGTTCTTGACAGTGTCATTAAACAGAATCGAATCCTGCGAAACAAAACCCATTTGTTTGCGAATGCCCGCAATCTTGCAGTGACGCAAATCTTGTCCGTCAATAAGCACTTCACCGCTGATCGGATCATAGAATCGCGCAAGTAATGATGCCAATGTACTCTTACCACTACCCGACGGACCAACCAGTGCTACAGTTTGTCCCTTTTTAATTTTAAATGAAATGCCTTTGATTACCTCATCTCCATAATAGCCGAATCGAACATTACGGAATTCGATTTCATGTTGAAAATCTGACACGTCTTTTGCATCGGCTTTGTCGAACACCGTGATCGGTGCATCTAGAATTTCGTTGATACGCTCCAGTGAAGCCATGCCTTTGTTGATCTTAAAGATTCCATCACTGAATGCTCGTGCGGGCTGAATGATTTGAGAAAATACAACCAGATAACCAATCAGCATCTCTCCTCCCATCTCGCCTGAGATCACAATTTTTCCTCCTACAAAAAGCAATATGGCAATCACGATCAGAGAAATAAATTCACTCATCGGTGAACTCAAATACTCACGTCGATAGAGCTTGTGCATCAACCGGAAGTAATAATCGTTCATGCGATCAAACTTTTGTTTGAACTGACCTTCGGCATTAAACACTTTGATGATGCGATTTCCGGTGAGTGTTTCTTCTATAATAGAAATCAATTCGCCCAAACTCCCCTTGCCCCGTTTTGCAGCGTTCTTCAAACTCTTTGCAATACGGGAAATCAGAAAACCGCTGACAGGCAAAAACAACAATGAAAAGATGGTGAGCTTCCAACTGATGATGACAAGTGTAATCAGCGAGATGATGATCAAAATGGGTGACTTCAACATGGCCTCTAATGTGCCGATGACGCTGAACTCGATTTCCATCAAATCATTTGTCATACGCGATATGATATCCCCCTTTCTTTCATTGGAAAAAAAAGCAACGGGTAAATCCAGAATCTTTTGAAACAATTTTTCACGCAAATCCCTTGAAACGGAAGTGCGAATGCGTGCGATGCTGAATAGAGAAATGTAGTTTACTAAGTTTTTCAGCAATGCCAGTACAACGATAAACAAACACATCAAAGCAAGCGCAGTGCCTTGTCCATACGTAGCGATAAAACCATCGAGACTGGAGCTTGCCCAGATCCAGAGAGTGTTGCCATTCGTGCTGACAGCAGCGCCACTTCCATTTATCCGAAAGAGGATATAAAGAAAAGGAACAACCGCAAGAAAAGTGAACAGTGAAAAAATGGCGTTCAGCACATTAAATAAAAAGTTCGAAATCAGGCTTCGCCTGTAACCTTTCACCAGACTGAATATCGCCCTCAATTTTGTCATGCTGAATTTGAGCTTCGTGTAAAATTAAAATTCGGATGCAAGTAAATCAACACCGGTGTAATTCGAAGGTGTAATCTGCATCAGTTCCTTTTTGATTTGCTCACTCACATCCAATTGCGAAATAAATCCGTGAATGTCCTCTTTGGTGATGGCCGTTTTGCCGCGCGTCAGTCCTTTGAGTGCTTCATACGGATTCGGATAATTCTCTCTGCGCAAGATGGTTTGTATCGCTTCAGCCACCACTGCCCAGTTTTGTTCGAGGTCGAACTCCAATGCCTTGCGGTTGAGCATCAATTTCGACAAACCTTTTTCTATTGAATTAAATGCGATGATGGTATGCGCGAATGGCACACCGATATTGCGCATCACAGTGCTGTCGGTCAGATCGCGCTGCAAGCGACTTACAGGGAGTTTGGCAGCCAGATGTTCGAGCAGTGCATTCGCAATGCCGAGGTTACCTTCGGCATTTTCGAAATCTATCGGATTCACTTTGTGCGGCATTGCTGATGAACCTACTTCTCCCTCTTTCACTTTTTGCGTGAAATAATTCATGGAGATGTACGTCCACATATCACGACTGAGGTCGATGAGAATGGTGTTCGTTCTTTTCAAAGCATCAAACGACGCAGCGAGATTGTCATAGTGTTCTATCTGCGTTGTAAAACGTGATCGAATTAATTTAAGTCGCGAAGCCAAAAATGCATTGGCAAATTCTACCCAATCAATTTCCGGATATGCAACATGATGCGCATTAAAATTTCCGGTGGCACCGCCGAATTTTGCATTGGTGGGTATCTCTTCGAGCTGATTCAATTGTTCATCAAGACGATCCACAAACACATAAATCTCTTTACCCAGTCTTGTTGGCGAAGCAGGTTGTCCATGGGTGCGTGCAAGCATGGGAACATCTTTCCACTCATTGGAAAGTGCCATCAGCTTTTCAAGGATGCGATCCACAGCGGGAATATATACTTCCTCCACCGCATCGCGAAAGGACGCCGGAATGGCGGTGTTGTTGATGTCTTGAGAAGTGAGTCCGAAGTGAATGAATTCTTTCACTTTTCCCAAACCAATCGACTCAAACTTTTCTTTCAAAAAATACTCTACCGCTTTGACATCATGATTGGTGATGCCTTCGAGATGTTTGACACGTTCAATTTCTTGCTGAGTCAATTCCGAATAAATTTTGCGGATAGCATTAAAATCTTTTTGAGAAACCTCTTTTAGTTGCGGCAATGGAATTTCGCACAATCCGATAAAGTATTCCACTTCCACCCAAATGCGATAACGTATCAATGCCTGTTCTGAAAAATAGCCCGACAAAACTTCTGACTGTTTGCGGTATCTGCCATCTACGGGCGAAATGGCGTTGAGGGTGTTGAGATCCATGGATTTTTTTATGAAGGTGCGAAGGTAGTGAGGGGAGTCAGAAATCAGAGGACGGAAGTCGGAGGACGGAAGTCAGAAGACAGAAGTCAGAAGACAGAAGTCAGAGGACAGAAGTCAGAGGACAGAAGTCAGAGGACAGAAGTCAGAGGACAGAGGGCAGAAGACAGAGGTCAGAGGACAGAAGGCCGTTTCTGACATCTGACCTCTGTCTTCTGACCTCTGACCTGAGGCCTCTTTTGTTATCTAATTGTCAATCAACATATAACTAACCCAATATGTGAAAATGGAATAAGTACTTCTTTGACTCTTAGAAATGATCATAGTGATTTGCAAAAACAACCTTCTATGATTCAAAATTTTGATGATCTCGAAGTCTTCAAACGAAGTTATCAATTCGCATTGCAAATGAAAAAACTCAGTTTGAATTTTCCCCCTGAAGAAAAATTTTCGCTTACTGATCAGATCAGCAGAGCATCAAGATCTATTCCTGCAAATATTGCCGAGGGTTGGGCTAAAAGAAACTTTGTGCCTGTCTTTAAAAGGCATTTAATCGATTCTATCGGATCAAAGGCCGAAATACAAGTTCATCTAATGATGGCAAGAGATTTCGATTACATAAGCGAAGAAACATATACTTCGCTTTTTCGTGAAACAGACGAAATTGGTAAGATGCTGTATGCTTTGCATAAGAATTGGAAGTAGACAGATGTCAGAAGACAGATGTCAGAGGACAGAGGACAGAGGACAGTTTCTGATATCTGACATCTGTCCTCTGAAATCTTTTTAATAATGAATCAGAATGTGCACTGATATGGGAGAATACGAATATAAAAAAAAGATAAAAACTCATTTCAGCACTGCAATCATCCCCTCTGACATCTGACCTCTGACATCTGTCTTCTGTCCTCTGACTTCTTACCCAAGAACCACCCGCAACTCATTATACTTCTGCTGCACTTCTGCCGGTGGATTGAAGTAACCGAAAGCGAGATGCGGAAATTCTTCCCGAATTTTTGACATCATTTCGCGCACTCCCATTCCATCACCCAATTCGGTGACGCCTATTTTACCGAGATACCAATCCGGATCGATGTTGAAGTTGCGCCATTGAATCATGGATAAATCGGCAAATTTGATCCACTCGCGCAATGCTTCATATTCCTTCTCTTGATCGGTCATGCCGGGGAAAGTGAAATAGTTGATACTCGCCCAGCCGCCGTATTGACGTACAATGCGCGAACTTTCTTTGATGTCTTCGAACTTGTAATTGTTGGGCAGATAGTATGCTTCGTAGATTTCTTTTCTGGCAGAATTCGTACTGACACGAATAGAATTCAAACCAGCCTTCATCAATTCTTCCACTGCCTTCGGTTTGCTGCCATTGGTGTTCAGATTGATAATTCCCTTCGATGTTTTTTCGCGCAATTTTTTGATGACGTCGCGCATCAATTGCCACACTAGCAATGGCTCACCTTCACAACCTTGTCCGAAGCTTACAATCGGTCTTTCAGCATTTTCAAGATGCGGCAATGTGAACTCGACAATTTCATCCACCGTCGGAATAAACGTCAATCGATCTTGAGGTGATGTGAGCTCGTGCTCTTTTGGTTGAAATGATATACATCCGAGGCAATTGCTGTTGCACGCCGGGGAAACAGGTATCGGGCATTCCCAACGACCCATAAAAAAATTGCGAGCAGCAGGACAAGAATATAAGATACTGCAATTATTTCCTAAGTGCTGCACCAGCCTGTTGTCGGGATGTTTCACCAAACGCTTTTTCGTTTCTTCAACGATAAACTCGCGATCAAAATTTTCGAGATCCTGGCGTTCGTCGGCATCGATGCGCACTGCTGTAGTATAAAACTTGCCATCGAGCCATCCGATGGTTGTATAACAATATAGTGGCAGAGTCGGCGCATTCTCTTCATCCGTGCCGAATGCAGCCATGTACAATTGAGTATAAGCGGGCGCATTCAAAGCTGCCACGGCTTGCACATCTTCTAAAATTTCAAATTCACCCGTCGCTACGCTCAAACCATAAGGCCGTCTGCCGGGTAATGTGAGCATGTCGCTGCCGAATGGAACTTCAATAAAATCTTCCGGCTTGAGTGGATACACATTGTAGCCTGCACGACCTACCGCTTCATATCGCACATCTTCGAAGATGTTTCCATCTTCATCCGCGTAGACCATGTAAGGGACGCGTGAGGGATGTTCGAGGGACTTCATGTGAGATGTGAGATGTGAGATGTGAGATGTGAGAAATTTATCTTTGAGTAAAGATATGTTTTTTTTTCGGAAGACGGATGTCAGAGGACAGATGTCAGAAGTCAGAATTCAGAAATCAGAAATCAGAAGCTGGATGCTGGACGATGGAATATCAGTCTAGCCTTCAATAATTAATAATTAATAATTGATAATTGACCATTGTCAAATGACTCCTTTCTCCTTCATCCGTGCTTCGAGTTTTTCCACCATCACAAGAGTGGCAGGACAACGCGGCATGTTCGGAATGAAGACGTCTTTCACCTGATCACCAAAATCTTTGCGGTGGAAGTGTGGGAATTCTGCGCAGTCTTTTGGACGGATTTCGTAAACCGTGCAAAGACCTTTTCGTTTATCAAAATGTTGACACGGAGTGCTGTTGTTCATGATATCACCCGTCTTATCTTCGGTATAAAGATACTTATCGTAATACTCTTTATACGTCAGACCAAAGTGAGCAGCCATGCGTTTAACCTCGGTTTTTTTCCAGGTGGGTGTCATCTCCATACAGCAATGACCACAATCCACACAAGAGATTTCTTTCCAGGTTTCCGCTGTCACTTCTTTGACATCCTTCAAAAGCCCATGAGGTTTTTTGCGAATGATTTTTTTCAGACTGGCAGCAAGGCCCTTCTTTTTGGCGTTGGCTCTGCGGGTGTAATACTTTACGTCTACTTTTTTCATAGGATCATTTGAAGGCGGCAAAAATAACCTACTTCGCTCTGCGATGATCGTGTTGAATTTGAAGGGTTGGAGGTTAGTAACTTCATTAGATTGTACTCTTTCAAGTTGGAGGATTTTTTTCTGGTAAAAGTTTTCGAAACTTTGATGATTAGACCAGCATAAAACAATGCTGAATCTTGACTGAACGTATTCGTGCGAATGCGCTTGAAACCACTGAGAACACAAAGAAATTTCACACAAAGAACACCAAATATTTATTGCCTGTTTTAGTGATTATTCGAGAAAATTAAGCATTCATTCTGATCAAAGCGTTGTAGGTTGTGCTCTTGAATTTCGCATGCTGCACTTTGAACGAACCGAAGTTCTTTGTGAATTCTTTGTGTCAAATTCCTTTGTGTTCTCTGTGGTTTCAAGCATTTGAACGACCGTCCATTATTCCGGTTTGTTCTTTTGGAAATGCCACAGACTTTCATTTCTTAGAATATTTCATTAAATCTCAATTCCAAAGCTTAGGCAATGATCGACAACATTCGATATTCATATTTTTTCAAATAAAAAAGGTCATCCAACGATGACCTTTTAAATTCCGATAATTGTTCTATCAAGCCGTTTCTTCCACTGCCTCTGGTTGCGGAGTGTATCGCAGATAAGGCTTTTCACTTCTATATCCGAGTGGGAATTTTTTATCCGCTTCTTCATTCGTTACTGAAAGGGAGATAATGCACTCTTCACCATTCTTCCAGTTGGCAGGTGTAGCCAAACTGTATTTCGATGTCAGTTGCAGACTATCAATCACACGCAACAGCTCAATGAAATTTCTGCCGGTAGACGCCGGATAAGTAATCGTCAGTTTGATTTTTTTATCCGGGCCAATCACGAATACAGAACGCACAGTTTGTGTGGCACTTGCATTCGGATGAATCATATCATACAACTCACTCACCTTTCTTTCCGGATCGGCGATGATCGGAAAATTCATGGTAGTGTTTTGTGTTTCATTGATATCACTGATCCATTTGTGATGCGAATCCAAAGGATCCACACTGATCGCAATAATCTTCACCCCGCGTTTTTCAAATTCCGGTTTCAATCGGGATGCACTTCCCAACTCGGTCGTGCAAACAGGTGTAAAATCTGCAGGATGAGAAAATAGAACCGCCCATCCATTGCCGATCCACTCGTGAAACTGGATGGTGCCTTCTGTTGTTTCAGCTTTGAAATCAGGAGCATCGTCACCTAATCGTAAACTCATTTTTTTATTGTTTAAATTGTTATGAAAAAAATTGATTCGTGTTGAAATTGTTGATCACATTTGATCTGAACTTCAGCTGATTTGAGAATTCGGCTTTCAGCGTTCATTGCGCCTTTCACCATTACCGAAACGTGAATCGTTCCGGATCAACAATATCCGCAACATCGGTTGCTGAGGAGTATGGAGTTGATGTGTTTCATTGACGAGGCAATGATAAGGATAAAAGTGAAAGGGACAACGGGCCAAGGGGCCAAAGAGCCAAAGAGGAAAATAGGGGTTCAGGGCGGCTTCTTTTGACTCTGAAATTGTTTTGGTTTTCGAGCCAAAAGAAGAAGACCTGAACCCCTTTTTGGCACTTTCGCTCTAATCCCATGTTTACTTTAATGAACGGCCTTGACGCCGTAAGCTCTCTCTGATTCAAAAGCACAAGGAAATACATAAGGCATCATTTTTCTGCGCAACTCTTCTTTCACTGAAAATGCTTTGATCCGTTGATTTTCTTTCGACTCTATCTGCAGATAGTTGAGCTCTTGCGCAAATTCCGGAATTGCAGCATTCTTGGAAAGCGAATCAAATATCAATTGCGCTTCTGAAGAAGATTTGTTTTCGAGGTGAATGGTTTGTTCACCGGGAAATAATTGTTTCATCGTAAACATAGAGACGTCGTCGTTTTTATACCCTACAGCTACTACTTGATAATTCAAGAGCTCATTCAAGTTGTATTCGTATTTGTTACCACTTCGTATCATTCGCAGATAAGTGTTGAATGAATCTGGAATCAAATACACATACACGCGATCAAAGTCTGAATGATCATCCACTGTAATCGTAGTCTTTTCATATTTGATGATCGCTTTTTTTCCGGTCTTCGGATCAGTGTAATTTAGTGCGCTACGATTGACAGTACTTTCGAATACATACCTATCGACGTTATGCCAGCCCGAAATTGTAACGCCAACGGTATAACGAGGTGTGAAGGGTGCTGTTACAACCTGCTTTCCAAGCTGACGATAAGCCTCCTTCAAATTCATCTGGTACTCATCCATAAACAATTTGTCGCGCATCAACGACAAATGATTTTGTTGCTTAAAAGCCGACGTTTGTGCTTGCGTTGCTTCCTTTCGATTCCTCTTCAAATAATTTTCACGCGAAAGCACCGCTGCATCCTGGTAGATTTTCTGGTGAACAGCATAATAGTCTTTCAATCGCGCAAATAAACCTTCATTCGGGCGCACCCTACCTTGTCGTCTTTTTGCCAATTCCAAAAAATCGTTTGTCCTCTCAGATCCCATTCCTACCATAGAATCGATTTCACAGATCCGTTTGTCCATATTTTCCAGATACTTTTTCATGATCCATTCACCATTCGAACAGGTTTTGTGCATCAACTCAACGCGCTCTTCAAATTCTTTGGTTGCAACAAGTGATGAATTGTAAAGTCTATTCCAAATCGTTTTGACCTGAGTAGGACGCAAGACGTTGTCAATTTCAATAGGAGACAATGAGCCGGCCAAACCGTCGACAATACTGTCTGCTAACCATTCAAGATCGTCGCCTTCAATCACTTCTTCCTTAACACTTTCACTTTTAGATAGCGAATAATATTGCGAATCATTTGTCGAGTCAGGCTCCAACGAATAATACAAACTATCCGTGAATGCTTTATTGCTGACATCCTGCTTGAGTGTCTTCAAACCTTTCAAATATTCTGGTGGATAAAAATCCAGAGACATTACATCTACATTTTGTAAGAACACTTCAACCGGTTTCGGATTGACCCAGTCTATTTGATCTTCTCCATTTTTGATTCCGGTAAATAATTGCATCCCTTCTTTAACTTCAGATGTGGGAATCTCGGCGATCATCTCTTTTACAATATCGAGTTTCCGATTTTTATCAAAGGCTTCGATAAAAAACATCCCGCCCGTCTCTAACGAATTTTCGCCAGAAACGGTGCTTAATCCAGCTCTTATGACATCCTCAGCTTTAAGTGCTTCACGGATAACAAGCGTCACCTGTTTTTGGTCTGTATCAAAACATCCGTCGGGTATGGCGAATACAATTCCACCGCTAGTTTCTATGATGGTGTCTTTTGAAGTTTCCAATAAAAACGTTTGTGCGGGAAGAAATTTTTCAGGTGCTGTGATCGAAATAGAATCCGGGTTCACATTTTGTTCTC
>JANOVT010000148.1:0-11907 GCA_031417525.1 Flavobacteriales bacterium
CTCCGGACCAAGCATACACCAATCTCACTTTCGGATTGTTTGGTGATGATTCAGACAAGAATATTTCAATCATCGAAGGAACAGATCCTCAGTTCGCATACTACTTCGTAGACAATTTTGTTGTTCAGGATGTACTCGAAATTCCTGAAGGTGGTATTGGTGATAAAGATCCAGGTGATCAGCCAAACATCGGTTACCAGCCGAATACTCAAGGAAATGATCAGCCTTTCTATGTGCCGAATACGTTCACACCAAATGGTGATGGTGACAATGAACTTTTCAAGCCAATTTCAAATACCCTGAAAGAATGGAAATTCGAAATTTTTACCAAGTGGGGCGACAAAGTTTTCTCAACTTCTGACGAAACACGCGGTTGGGATGGTAATTTTAACACGCATGTTTGTGAGAATGGTAGTTATGTCTGGCAAATTTCTTACATCGTGTATGACGATAAAATGCACTCACGTCTGGTAGAAACCCGTGGTATTGTCAATCTTGTCCGTTAGGATTCTATTTTTTTCTTTTCTGTCTGATTACTTTCGCACCAATGAAAGTGACTCACTTCGATTCTGATTCTTTACTGCATTTTGAACCTTTGATCAGCGATTACCTCGCACAAAAGTCTTCTCTTTCCGACTTGACCAATGGTTTTCCTTCGATTGAAACTTGTTTGGATCACGCGGATAAAAGAACTTTTTCTTCGATGAAGAGAATTGAACTTGCTGAAATAATTTCGAAACAATACGGTGAAATGAAAATCACCGGTCAGGTGTCCGAAAATATTCAAGCTCTGCGCTCGGAAAAGACATTCACCATAACAACCGGCCATCAATTATGTCTTTTTACCGGTCCCTTGTATTTCATTTATAAAATTCTAAGCACAATCAAATTGTGCAAACAATTGAATGAAACTTCTGATAAACACTTTGTTCCTGTCTACTGGATGGCTTCCGAGGATCATGATTTTGAAGAGGTCAATCACGCTTACTTTTTTCAGAAAAAACTAATCTGGCAAAATGATGAAACGGGCGCTGTAGGTGAAATGAATCCTAAAGCTATCGCTCTATTAATTGACGAACTGAAGTTGTTGTTTGGAAATGCTCAGGCGGATTCAGATTGGATGGGGATGCTCAACAAAGCCTACGGCCATTCGACACTGGCTGATGCAACAAGATATTTGGCCAATGAACTTTTTGGTCGTTTTGGTTTAGTCATTCTCGATGGAAATAACCATGCACTCAAGAAAAATTTCAGTGAAATTTTGCGTCAAGAATTATTTGAAGGTCTGTCATTCGAAAAGATCTCCTCCGTCAATCTCAGACTTACGGAGTCCAACTACAAGGCACATGTCAATCCAAGACAAATCAATCTTTTTTATCTGCAAAAAGGAATTCGCTCACGTATTGAAAAAATAAACGAACAACAATGGAAAGTGGTTGACCACTCCATTGAATGGAATCGTGATGAACTGCTTTCTGAACTCGATCAGTATCCCGAACGTTTTAGTCCCAATGTGATCATGAGGCCGATGTATCAAGAGTGTATTCTGCCCAATATTGCCTACGTCGGCGGGCCGGGTGAAATTGCCTACTGGCTTCAACTCAAAACAAATTTCGATGCGCATGAAATACCTTTTCCGTTGCTGATCTTGCGTGACAGCGTTTTGCTTATCAATGAAAAGGTAAAAGGTAAAATGGAAAAGCTTGGCCTGCAACCTCAACAACTCTTCCTGGAAAAAGAAGCACTGAAACGTTCGATGATCGATTCTGCCTCCACCACGTTGCCTGAAGAAAAGCAAAGGATATCTGAAATTTTTCTTGATGTTGCCGCTAAAATGAAATCAATTGATCCGACGTTGGAAAACACAGCTCGCGCCGAAGAGCAGCGCATTCTCCAGTCTTTAGAGAATCTGGAGAAAAAAATGATGAAAGCACTCAAAACAAAGGAAGACGTAAAACTGCAACAACTGGATAAACTATTGAATGAACTTTTCCCGGATGGTGTCCTGCAAGAAAGACATGACAATTTTTTTCAGCATCAAATGGAATTCGGTCCTCCATTCCTGGATTTTTTATTGGATGCTTTCGATCCTCTGAAAAAGGAATTTCATGTGATTATTTTATAGATGTCATTGACAAGCTGGTTGAAAACCTTACCGGACTTGAAAAACTGCAATTGAACACGAGGAGGTCCCTCGCATTCGCTGCCATAGACGAGTTGGTTGAAAGAAGAGTCATGTCAATGAAGTACTCATTTTTTTGATGCTGATAGATCAATTGTTTGAAGGCATCTGCTTGCGCATAACTGCGAAGCAGTTCAAAGCTTGTTAGCCCCGGGTTTTAACCACTAGTGTTCGGAACCTTGACAAACGCTTGTTGGTAAAGGGATATAGGCTGTATACATTGAATATTATTTTGATGTGAATTTGCATGCATGACCGTTTCTCATCTCTTGTCGCTGATTCCTAGAGACCTGATTGAGTTCTTAGAAGCCGAGACTCAAGTCAATCACCAGGTTAAAAAACTTAATGCATCCATTGTTTTTAAGTTGATCCTGTTTTCCATGATTGAGAATAACAAGGTCAGTTTGCGTGTAATGGAAGCCTATGCAGGTTCTGCCAAGTTCAGAAAATTTGCTGACGTGAAGGATTTGAATACACGTTACAATTCCATCTGTGATAGAATCCATGGCATGAACAGCGACTTTTTTCAAGGAATATTTCATGGCATTTTTGATATATATAATGAGCTTCTTGGTGAGCAAAACTCTTTGATCAAAGTTGATAGTACAATGGTTGGAATATCATCCAAACTGGTTGATTGGAGTTTAAAGGGCGGTGGCTCCAGAGATGGATCAAGGAAACATGTCAAAATAAGTTTGAGTCTGAAAGGATCTTTACCATGCAGTGTAAGTATTTATACTACGGCTGAAATGGCTAGTGAGGACAAGGCATTGCGTGATCACATGGAAAAGGCATCCTTTTATTGTGATGAGGTGGTTGTTTTTGATCGAGGAGTTCAGGCGCGAAAAACATTTGACGAACTCACTAATAAAGATCAAGTTTTCGTAGGTCGCTTGAAAAAGGAGGCCACGCGGTCAATTCAACAAAAGAATTTACCGATACCATTAAAGCCGTCTGATTCAACAGTAACGATAACCAAAGATGTTGAATGCAGGCTTCTACAGAAAAACAATAAGGTGAGTGAACACAGATACCGCTTGGTTACGGGTATAATAGATTCCTCTTCAGAGGAAATTGTTTTCGTTACAAATAGCGAATCGCTTAATGCATACGAAGTAGCTGCCCTTTACAAACAACGATGGGATATCGAAGTGTTCTTCAAATTCCTCAAACAACATCTTAATCTGGGCCACATATCTAGTAGGAAAGAAAATGGAATGACGGTTATAATTTACATGACCATGATTCTTTCCATACTACTAACCGTTTATAAGAAACTCAACAAAATCAGCAGTAATAAAATTGCCAAACTCAAATTTTCTCTAGAACTGGATAACATTATGACGCGTGAAATTGTCATTCTCTGCGGCGGAGATCCCTCCAAAGCACCGCATTTATTCAGGGATTCATAAGGTTCCGAACACTAGTGGGTGGCAACCCGGGGTATAGAGTGCAATTAAGTTTTTTCAAGCCGCAAGCGCGGCGAAAAACGATCTGAGGCGAAGAGACGTTTCCATTTATATACAGGTTCAATTGATTTGGTAAAGCGCCACTTCCGCGGCTAAAAATGACTTTGCATATTCCCACCCCGGGCGGCGGCCCGGGCCTAAGAAGAGTCAACAGCTTCGCAGTTACGCTGAGGCGCATTCAACTTCGAAAAAGGAAGTTTGGAATTCTTCGCATTTGATGCCATTGTTATGAATGTTTGAAAGCTCTAAACGGACATTTGTCAATGAAGGCTTCTGTCTTTGGATAAATCATCAAAAACTCCGTGCGACTCTGTGAAACTCCGTGCGACTCTGTGGTTAAGTCATGTTACAAAATTTCTTCTACCTCCACCTTGCGAGAGCAAAAAAGCGTCTTACATTTGCACCCCTCAATTATGGATGGAGAAGTTCCACCCGAAATGAAGGATCACATAAAAATCACTTACACAAGTATTAGCATGTACCTCGACACAGCAAAAAAACAAGAAATCTTCAAGAAACACGGCAAGTCTGAAAAAGACACTGGTTCTTCAGAAGGACAAATCGCTTTGTTCTCATTCCGTATCAATCACCTTACAGAACACCTTAAAGTCAACAGAAAAGACTTCGGTACTCAGCGCAGTCTGATCCGTCTTGTGGGTAAACGCAGAAGTCTTCTCGACTATTTGCAGAAAAATGAAATCGCACGTTACAGGGCCATAGTTAAAGAACTTGACCTCCGTAAATAATACATTGTCCTGACAAGGACGCAGCACAAGGGCAATTGAAAACAATTGCCTTTTTGTGTTTTTCAAAACAGACGTTTTTAGCCCGAAAAAAAGAAATGAATTACGAATTAGTTACAAAAACTATCGACCTCGGAGATGGTCGACCAATTACCATTGAAACCGGTAAACTCGCCAAGCAGGCTCACGGTTCGGTGGTGGTAAGACAAGGTGATACCATGCTTCTCGCTGCTGTTGTGGCAAGCGCTGACGCAAAAGATGGTGTCGATTTTCTGCCGTTGACAGTTGAATACCGCGAAAAATACGCTGCTTCAGGAAGATTTCCCGGTGGCTATTTCAAACGTGAAGCTCGTCCATACGACGACGAAATTCTCGTTGCCCGCCTCATCGACCGTGCTCTCCGCCCGATGTTCCCGGATGATTTTCACGCTGAAGTGCAAGTAGTAGTCAATCTGATCTCTGCTGATAACGAAAACATGTCCGATAGTCTTGCTGGTCTTGCAGCTTCTGCGGCACTTGCCGTCTCTGATATTCCTTTCAACGGACCAATCAGTGAAGTGCGTGTTGCCCGTGTAGACGGTAAACTTGTAATCAACCCTACCTGGTCGCAGTTGGCTAAATCTGATCTGGAACTGTTGGTTGCAGGAAGTGAAGACAGCATCATCATGGTGGAAGGTGAGATGAAAGAAGTGAGCGAAGCTGAGATGATCACGGCGCTGGAAGCTGCTCATGTGGCTATCAAAGTGCAGTGCAAAGCTCAGGCTGAAATGGCTTCGCAAGTGGCCAAATCATTGGTGAAACGCACTTACGATCACGAACCTAAAGATCTCGATCTAAAAAAACTCATCTGGGATGAGTGTTATCAGAAATATTACGATTCTGCTAAAAAAGCAGCGGATAAAAATGTCCGTGCTGAGGCTTTCAAAGCCATCGAGGAAGAATTCGTATCAAGATACTCAGACGAAGAAAAGGCTTCCATGAAGTTCCTTCTTCATAAATATCATCATGATTGTCTGAAAGACGCCATGCGCAATATGATCCTCAACGAGGGTCTTCGTCTGGATGGTCGCAGCACCACGCAGATTCGCCCGATCTGGAGCGAAATCAACTACCTGCCAAGCACACACGGTTCTGCAGTGTTTACCCGTGGTGAAACACAATCGCTCACCACTTTGACACTCGGTACCAAGCTCGATGAGCAGACGATCGACAGTGTTGTGATGCCACGTGAGGATCGTTTCCTCCTGCATTACAACTTCCCGCCATACAGCACCGGTGAAGCTCGTCCAATCCGCGCGACAAGCCGTCGTGAGATTGGTCACGGTAACCTCGCACTTCGTGCGTTGAAACCTGTTCTTCCAACCCGTGATGTATGTCCGTACACCATTCGTATCGTGTCCGATATCCTCGAGTCAAACGGTTCGTCTTCGATGGCTACCGTTTGTGCAGGAACATTGGCACTGATGGACGGCGGCGTTCAGATCACTGCTCCGGTTTCCGGAATCGCCATGGGTCTGATCTGCAACGAAGACAATTCGAAATACCAGATTTTGTCTGATATCCTTGGCGATGAAGATCACCTCGGCGATATGGACTTTAAAGTAACCGGAACGGCAAAAGGAATTACTGCTTGCCAGATGGATATCAAGATCAAAGGATTGAGCATGGACATGGTGAAGAACGCACTGGCGCAAGCTCGTGATGGTCGTCTCCACATCCTCGGTGAAATTCTCAAGACGATCGACAAACCACGCGAAGATTACAAACCTCACGCTCCACGTATTGTGAGCATTGAAATTCCAAACGATTCTATCGGTGCCGTAATTGGACCCGGTGGTAAAATCATCCAGGAAATTCAGAAGACTACGAACACTGTTATTTCGATCACCGAAGTGGAGAACAAAGGAATCGTTGAGATTTCTTCGGCAAACAAGGACAACCTGGATGCTGCGGTGAGAAGAGTGAAAGAAATCGTTTTCCCACCTGAAATTACTGTTGGCGAAATTTATGAAGGTGTGGTTAAGAATATTCAGGCATTCGGTGCGTTCGTCGAGATACTTCCAAGACAAGATGCATTGCTTCACGTTTCCGAACTCGATTGGAGCCGCGTGGAAAATGTCAGAGATATTTTGAAAGAAGGCGACAGAGTGAAGGTGAAAGTGATTGGAAAAGATCCGAAAAACGGCAAATACAAATTGTCGCGCAAGGCACTGATTCCTAAGCCGGAAACACAGCCTAATTAATTCAAGTGTTAAATTGATTTGAGGTCTTGTCAGGTGTCAAAAACCGAAACAAACCAGGAATCACAAATCAGTACATCATAAATGAGGCAGTTAAAAATAACCAAGCAGGTAACGAACCGCGAAACAGCATCGCTGGACAAGTACCTGCAGGAAATTGGTCGTGTTGATCTCATCACGGCGGAGGAAGAAGTTGAACTGGCGAAACGCATCAAAGCCGGTGATCAGTCTGCCCTCGAAAAATTGACCAAGGCGAATCTACGTTTCGTGGTATCTGTTTCCAAGCAGTATCAGAATCAAGGTCTTAGCCTTCCTGACTTAATTAATGAGGGTAACCTCGGATTGATTAAAGCAGCGCAGCGTTTTGACGAAACCCGTGGTTTCAAATTCATCTCGTATGCGGTTTGGTGGATTCGTCAGTCCATTCTTCAGGCATTGGCTGAGCAATCACGTATTGTTCGTCTGCCGCTGAACAAGATCGGATCGATCAACAAGATCAACAAGGCATTTGCGAAACTCGAGCAGGAATTTGAGCGTCCACCGACACCGGCAGAACTTGCTGAAGTATTGGAGATGACATTGGATGAAGTAAAACAGTCGATGCGCAACAGCGGTCGCCACGTATCGATGGACGCTCCATTGAAAGACGGTGACGACAGCAGTTCGACGATGTACGACGTGCTTCAGACGAACGATACTCCTTCACCGGACACAGACCTGTTGCATGAGTCATTGCGTAAGGAGATCGAAAGATCTCTGAAAACATTGACCAGCCGTGAAGCAGACGTGGTAAGATTGTATTTCGGTCTCAATGGCGAACACCCATTGACGTTGGAAGAAATCGGAGAACGTTTTGACCTCACCCGCGAGCGTGTACGTCAGATCAAAGAGAAAGCGATCCGTCGCCTCAAACACACCAGCAGAAGCAAAATCCTGAAGTCATACCTCGGATAAAATTGAACATACCTTAGCGCATTACGTTCATTTTGCGTTATGGGATTAAACATGGAAACCCTTCGATAGTTGCGAGGGGTTTTTCTTTTGCCGCCTTCGGTGGGTTTTGTTTCTCGCTGAATTTCGCCCCATAGGGGTAAACAGAAGGAACATCAGAATTTGCTGAAATTTTCTTGGTGGCCTTTGAGTGGTTTTTCTTGGTGGACTTTGTGGTTTCATGAAGCTTCGAAGCAATGGATACTTCTGTATTTTTTTTTGAAACCACAAAGATTTTGGTTGGTATGTATTTTTGGTGATGGTTGTGAAGTGCGAATAGTTGATCGCAAGCGGAGCCTGGATTTAAGAGCCTTCGGCTTCACGAAGGGCACGAAGCGCGGCGGAGCGAATTAGTAAGTCACCAGATAGGGAAAACTTCAATTCACATCAATAGCAAGGTTTTGCCAACTTTGAACTCTGAACACCGAACTCTGAACTTTTTCCTCCACTTATCCACAATCTCCACAACCCATTCTTGATATTTCATTGAGTCGGGGCCGCGCATCATTTGCCAAATCGGACTTAATTAGCAAAACCAAAGAACCACCCAAAACGTCATCACCCTTTTACCATGGTAAGAAATCACCACGTCATCACATTGCCACATTACCACATTAGCACATCATAACAGCGCATCTGGTTTTGTTTTCCTTTCAGAAATCACTTAACACCAAAATTCAATATACACTATGAAAATTTCTATCCAACACCAACCAAGCTATTCACGAGGCGAACTGATCCTCCGGACATTGTTCGGTCTTATCTACATCATGATTCCGCATGCATTCGTGCTCTTTTTTATCATGATTGCTGCGCTGTTCATCAATTTCATTTCGTTCTGGGCAATTCTTTTTACCGGTAATTTTCCTCGCGGCATGTGGGATTTTATGTTGGGAATGCTCCGCTGGAATTTGCGATTGAATGCACGCTTACAGAATTTGTCTGATGGCTATCCCGCCTTCGGTCTGAATGCAAAAGATGACAACACCAGTATTGAGCTTGCCTATCCTGCAAAATCAAGTCGAGGACTTCTTCTGGCCAGACTCTTTTTCGGCTTTTTTTACATTCTGATTCCTCATGGATTTTGTTTGCTGTTTCTGGCTCTCGGCGCAGTTTTCGTTAAAATCATTGCGTTCTGGATTGTGTTGTTCACCGGCAATTATCCCAAAGGAATGCACGACTACATGACCGGTGTGATCCGCTGGAGCACCAGGGTGAGCGCGTATTACTACAACCTGACCGACACGTATCCGCCTTTTACCCTTGATAATGTCGAGGAGCCGAGTGTGGCGTTGGATGATAAGTTGTGAGATGGACGCTGGAAGCTGGAAACTGGGAGTTGGAATCTGGAAGTTGGAAATGAGAATTCCAGCTGGTTAGACTTAGTTCATTCACGAACATAAAAGCGAATTTTAGAATACAGAGGCTGTCTCAAATGTGAGACAGCCTCTTTTTATTCTGGTTGGTAGGTATCTGAGAGTTGGAATGTGTTAGCGATTGTCAAGAACTCGAGTTGACTTTTGAGCAGCGTCTTAGATTTATTGTAAACTATCTCTACATAATAGTGGCACCAAACTATGCTACTCATCACATCGAGTCACTATCCGCGAAGTCATTTTCCCGGATCACGTTCCTTCACTTCCAGCCTCCAGCCTCCAGCCTCCAGCTTCTCGCCTCAAAAAAAAATCCTTGTTTCCCCCCAACCCCTTTGCTATATTCGCGCCCCCGTTTTCTCACCGATTAGTTCGGTGATAATCAACGGGAAACAACATCGAAGCATCCGGATGTTGCACCAATAAACTGTAAAACCCCTTCCGTTTTGCTGGATGCACTGCCGAAAGGCGGTATACGGAATACAAGTAAAAAGCCATCATGGCAGAATCTAAAAGAGTTAAGGCTGAAGAAGCCGATGAGAAAGACGTAACAGTTAATCTCACAGAAGAGTCAACACCAATCGACACTACAGCAGATGTCGTGGTAACCACAGAAGAAGTTACAGTAAAAGCTCCGGAAGTGGAGGAAGAAGTGACAGCGGAAGAGCCGCTCGAAATCTTCAGCACTGCGGATGAAAAAATGTACCTCACCGAAACAGGTGAATTCAACTGGGATGCTTACGAATCAGCCGGCGGTTACAGCGGCGACGAGCGCAAACGTTACGACAAAGTCTATGAAGACACCTTGTCTGTCATTCGCGAAAGAGAAGTCGTAGAAGGTATTGTTGTTACGGTGAACAAAAAAGAAGTGGTTGTAAACATTGGTTACAAATCGGAAGGTGTAGTACCTGCCGGTGAGTTCCGTTACAATCCAGACCTGAAACCTGGCGACAGAGTTCCGGTATTTATTGAACAAACAGAAGACAAAAACGGTCAGCTGAATGTTTCGCACAAAACAGCCCGCGTATTTAGCGCATGGGGCAATGTGAACACTGCACTTGAAAGCGGTGAAATCATCAAAGGTGAAGTGAAGAGCCGCACCAAAGGTGGTCTGATCGTGGATGTATTCGGTATCGAAGCATTCCTTCCAGGTTCACAGATCGATGTGAAACCAATCCGTGATTACGACCAATACGTTGGTAAAATCATGGAATTGAAAGTGGTGAAAATCAACAACGAATTCAAAAACGTTGTCGTTTCCCACAAAGCACTGATCGAAGCCGAACTCGAAGAACAGAAAAAACTCATCATGAGTGGTCTGGAAAAAGGACAGGTTCTCGAAGGTATCGTGAAAAATATTACATCTTATGGTGTATTCGTAGATCTTGGCGGTGTAGATGGTCTCATCCACATCACCGATCTTTCATGGGGCCGCGTAACGCATCCGGAAGAGCTTGTACAACTTGATTCTAAAATCAACGTGGTTATCCTCGACTTTGATGACGATAAAAAACGCATCGCTCTTGGTATGAAACAACTCACTCCGCATCCATGGGATGCCATCGAAGGTCAGCTTGAAGTTGGTCAGAAGGTGAAAGGTAAAGTGGTTGTTCTTGCTGACTACGGCGCATTCGTTGAAGTAGCACCAGGCGTTGAAGGTCTGATCCACGTTTCTGAAATGTCATGGAGCACCCACCTCCGTTCTGCACAGGACTTCCTGAAAGTAGGACAAGAGGTAGAATGTGTGATTCTTTCTGTCGATAAAGACGAGCGCAAGCTGTCACTCGGTATGAAACAACTCACTACAGATCCATGGGAAAATATCGAAACACGTTTCCCTGTTGGAAGCAAACACAAAGCAAAAGTTCGCGCATTCACCAACTTCGGAGTATTCAGCGAACTTGCTGAAGGTATCGATGGTCTGATTCACATCAGCGATCTTTCCTGGAGCAAAAAGATCAAACACCCAAGTGAATTCTGCCACATCGGCGATGAACTCGAAGTGGTTGTTCTGGAGCTTGATAAAGAGAACCGTCGCATCAGTCTCGGACACAAACAAGTGGAAGAAAATCCATGGGATGTATTCGAAACCGTATTCGTTGAAGGTTCAAAACACCAGGGAACAATCGTTCGCAAAGAAGGCAGCCACGCTATCGTCGCATTGCCTTACGGTCTCGAAGGTTTCTGTATGAACAAAAACCTGAAGAAAGAAGATGGTTCAACTGCGAAAGTGGAAGAGACCCTCGACTTCATCATTCAGGAGTTCAACAAAAATCAGCGTAAGATCAGTGTAAGTCATACAGGCACCTGGAAAGAAGAAGAGATCGGAAGTTCCGAAGCTCCGAAGAAAGCCAGTGCGCCGCGTGCAGGTGGCAAGAAACCGGGCCAATCAACAGAAGCAGATTCACAAGCTGTAAGAGCAGTGAACGCGCAAGTTGAGAAGTCAACTCTTGGAGACCTCAGCGCATTGATGAACCTGAAAGAGAAAATGGAAGAAGGTGATGTTCCAAAAGAGAACACCGAAGAGAAAGGCGAATAAGCGATTTCTTTTTTGATAATTTAAAACCGCCATGCAGAGATGCGTGGCGGTTTTTTTTTGAGCGACGCTCTTTTTTGTCTCGCGGAATTTCGCTGAAGGAATTTCGGAATTGCGCGGAATTCATTTTGGGGCATTAGTTCGAAAAATGATGCTGGGTTCGACGGGCTCACCGTGACAATGCTCACGATGACAACTTCGTACCTGGTAGGTGGAAAAAATGGCGGCGCGAAGCGCCGCCATTTTTTCCAATAGCTCCCGTTCAATGTCATGTTGATTGTAACTTGTAAAACCAAAACGAGAGTGATGAAATTTTAGAAAATGTCTGCTTGGTATTTGAAGAATGGTTCGACAAGCTCACCATGACAACTTCG
>JANOVT010000149.1:0-1587 GCA_031417525.1 Flavobacteriales bacterium
CCGCTATTCTCGAGAATCGCTCCGGCCTGAGCAAAGCCGGTCAACCAATTGGTTCTTTCTTTTTCCTTGGACCAACGGGTACCGGAAAAACAGAGCTGGCAAAATCATTGGCCGAATTTTTATTCGCTGATGAAAATTCACTTATCCGTTTTGATATGAGCGAGTTCAAAGAAGAACATTCAGCGGCATTGCTTTATGGCGCACCTCCCGGTTATGTGGGTTATGAAGAAGGTGGCATGCTCGTCAATAAAATCAGACAAAAGCCGTATAGCATTGTACTTTTTGATGAAATAGAAAAAGCACATCCTTCTGTGTTTGATTTGTTTCTTCAAATTCTGGATGAAGGAAAACTGCACGACAGATTAGGCAAGGAAGGTGACTTCAGCAATGCGGTGGTTCTTTTTACATCCAATATAGGCTCAGAATTTATCGTTGAAAAATTCAATGGTGGCGAAATTCCGAAGAGCAATGATCTCATGGAAATCATGCAGAAATTTTTCAGACCTGAATTTCTGGGCAGGCTTACCGAAATCATTCCATTCGCACCTATCAGTGAAGGCACTGTGTTGAACATCTTCAACATACATCTCAATAATCTGTTGAAAACATTGGATAAACAAGGCATCATATTGAAGCTGACAGATGAAGCAAAAAAGAATCTGGCCATGTCGGGATTCACGCCAAAGTACGGCGCAAGGCCTTTGCAGGGCGTTATCCGCAATCAATTGCGCAGACCACTATCGCGTATGATCATCACAGGAGAAATTGGAAAAGGCACCGTGGTGGACATTGGTGTAGATGGTGAAGGGAACCTAAACTGGCATCACAACTAATTTAAAAATCACTAGATTCAGGGATAAAGAAAATCATCAAAATGTTTGGGTGAATGACTATACCTGATACATTAGCACACTTATTCTTACACCACTTTACATTCTAAAACCAACAAAAATTATAGCACTATGTTCGATTATGGATTAGGCGGAACCGAACGCAAAAAGGATGGCGCTAATGAAGCGTTTGCGGAGATTCAAATGAACCGTACCATCTTTATTCAGCAGCTTACAGCAGAGGAATCTTTTGGTCCTGAGATCGTTCAGGGATTGGACACTGTTGAAGCAGCTTTTAATCACTACAAACCAACAATTGATATTGAATTCGAAACTGAAGAAGGCAGCACTGTGAAAGAGGCGATCAACTTCAGTAATTTAGGAGATTTTGGTGCCAAAGGAATTACCGCAAAAAGTAATTTCCTTCAGGAGCAGAATATTCAGAATGAACAATATCAAAAGTTCAGCAAAAATCTGAAAAGCTCAAAACCACTTCAGGCTGTTCTGGCTAGTCCTGAAATGAAGTCCGCTTATATAACAGCACTTCAGGCAATGATCAAAGAACTGGAAGAGGCTTGAAATTCCTAAACCTATACACCACACATTAAAACTTCAACAATGGCGGAATCAGAACAACAAGGTGCGTCACAGCAATTCGCAGACAAAGCACCTATACAGATAGACAATCCAACTCTTGCACTTGATAATTCAATTAAACAACTTGCGAAGGTTGGTGGATTTGGGCTTGTCGAAGCAA
>JANOVT010000150.1:0-3425 GCA_031417525.1 Flavobacteriales bacterium
ATATCAACCCCCACCAACACCTGCAAATCCAACTCTTTTTAATGGGTGACCTTACTTTTGATAAAAAAAATCAAAATGCAGCATTGACGAACTATTGGCTTCGTCAAAAGTGACGGGTGAATTTTAACCGGACAACAGTGATTTATAATTAATAATTCAAGACAAAACCTTATCTGATAAATGCTCACTCAACGGCACCCAGAAATCGCGCTTCCAGGTTTCAGTGAGCCAGCCAGCGCTGTCTTCTGGAACGCCTATGTGGTTAAAGCTTACACGACTTCCTGATTCTGTTGGTTCAAGGTCGAAAATGACAATGCTGTAAAAACCATCCACAAAATCATCGTGTCTCCATGATTGAACGATGCGGGTATTTTCTACGAGGCGCATGATAAAACCGTGCGATTTGTTGTTCCAGGCATGAAAACGTCCACCTTCGTGCGTGTCCATCTGCGCTGTCATTCCAGTTAAGCGACTCAGGAGCGAGGCATCGGTAAGAGCTTTGTACACTTCAGAAACAGTGTTTTCAAGCTCAATTACCTGAAAAATATTATCAGTCTTAATCTTCATTTTTTCCGTGGTTAATTAAAAAAATCGGTTGGCTTACAGAACGTAAAATTAACACGCTGATCATACCAACAAACAAAACGCGTAGTTATTAATGAACACGAACGTTTCGTTGGACAAAACATTATTAAGTTGAATAGAATCTTATCAACAAATTCAGAATTGAGGATCAGTCGTTTAAATCGTAGTCAAATCTAAAATGGCAATCTGGCATCTCCGCTGATGTGCTGTAAATGGTTTATGATTTTAACAATATCAGGATCCCTTCAAGGCGGTAGTCTACTCTCTTAGCTATACCGCTGCCTGAGTACCTGTTGCAATTTCCGAATGTATTCGTCGCGCATCCACTGAAGATAACTCTCTGTGCTGCGGCTGATACAATAGCTGTAGTGCTTTAACCGGCTTTTGATATCCGGGTCGAGCATTTTCACCAGGTGCATAGCAGAACTATAATCCGTTGAATTATCAACAATGATCGCTGCGTGCTGATTGATAGATTTGTCTAAAACGTCCTTCGTTTTTGCTCCCATGCGCATCAGTCGGGCATATTCTTCACGGATATCAAAATCGATCATGGGTGAATTTTTGAAAAGCTCTCTAACCTCTGATGGCATTTCATAAACCATCTCCTTCTCCATCTGCTCGTCGCTGACGATTGTCTCGATGTATTGATCGGGATTGCGGAAAATATCCTGCCAGTCCATGCTTGCTTCCCAAAGTCCAAAACGGCGTGCGTTGTTGCCCAGATCGATGACCGTAAAATTCGTTTTGCCGGGAATCACCCGTGATCCACGTCCAATCATCTGATGATACAGCGTGAGGGATTTGGTGGCGCGGTTGAGTATGATGGTTTCAACTGTTGGTTCATCAAAACCGGTGGTGAGAATGGATACAGACGACAAAATCGCATCCGGTTTCGTTCTGAACCATTCCAGAATATCTTTTCTCTCTGCTTCGCTATGCGTGTTGTCCAGGTGACGGATTTCATAACCCGCTTCTTTAAACATCTGGTAAACAACCTTACTGGTATTGATACCGTTGTTGAAAATGAGGGTTTTGGTACCTCTCGCCTTCTGTTCATAAGCATACAGCAATTTTTCCTGCATGAAAAAATTACCATACAACTTTTCCGAACTACTGACAGTGTAGTCGCCATTGATTCCAATTTTCAGGGAATGGAGACTAACATCATAACTATACGTAGTTGCTTTTGACAAAAACCCTTTACCGATCAGACTGGAGATACTTTCTCCGACGATGAGTTCCTTGTAATTTTCATGCAGTGGAAGTTCGATATTGGAAGAAAGCGGAGTGGCTGTTACACCAAGAATCACCTGCTCTTCAAACCATTTAAACAATTTGCGGAATGAGTTGTAGTGTGCTTCATCGACAATAACAAGACCCAGGTTTTCAAAATCCATTTTATCATCGCGAAGACGGTTATTGAGCGTCTCCACCATGGCTACAAAACACATGTATTGTTTTTCATCCGGCAAGTCTTTCACCTTGCTCACAATGATTTTATTCTTCACGCTGATATCCGACAAGTGTCGGGAAGTTTGGCCCAGCAGCTCGATACGGTGGGTAAGGATCAACACCTTCTTCCCTGTTTCTTTGATGTAACGACGAGCGATTTCGGAAAAGATCACAGTCTTTCCGCCGCCGGTAGGCAGCTGAAAACACAAATTATGATTATTCGGAAAATCTTTGAGACGTAGGAAAATCTTCTCCAGCGAATCAGTTTGATAGTCGTACAGTTTTTTGCCTTCTTTAATCTCCAGCAGATCAAGCGGTTCTAACGTCATTGGTTACTTACTTGCTTTAAAAAAATCGGGCAAAGATACGAATCAGAATGAGAAAGAGAACGAGAAAGAGGAGAGCTTGATTTTCAAGTGAGAAAGAAGCACTGTTTCAGCTCGTTGTTCTTATCTGTATTCTTGCTTTGTCAGCGATATGGATCAATGCATTTAGCATTTAAAACTCGCAATTCTCTCACACGCTCAACATCATTTATATAAGATGCCTTGCCGAATAGTTTATAAACAGTGAATGTGGAAAATAAATTGCCTGTATGAAGTATTAGGAAGTCAGAGACTTCCAAAAGCGCCACGCGAGTTGGAAACTCGCGCGATTGACCGCGCGAATATATCGAGCGGGTCTGCGACCTTCAATCGAGCGGGTCTATGACCCGTTCGGCGCTTCCGGTAGTCTGTGACTACCATCAAGCTGCATTTCAAATGATTTAAGGCTAGCATAACAACACATAACTTATTCCATTTCAGAATAACACTATGGCAATCATCCTTTGCTCTTTTGCCATTTCAAACAAAGCCATGAGTTCTCGCTATAAATTTCACAACCAACAGAATCTCTACTTTATTACACCAACCGTCATCCGTTGGGTAGACACATTCACCCGTGACAACTATCGAAATATTTTTATTGAAAATGTCAACTATTGCATCGAACACAAAGGATTGAATGTGCATGCATGGGTTTTGATGACGAATCACGCCCATCTGATAATCAGCACGGAAGGTCCTCGCATGGAGCATATAATGCGAGACTTGAAAAAATTCACCTCTAAAGCCATTACCAAAAGCATTGAGGAAAATGGGCATGAGAGCCGTGACTGGATGATGAAAATATTTCTTTTTCAGGGTAGAATCAACTCAAACAACGAACGTGTCCAATTCTGGCAAAATGGTGATCATCCCATCGAATTATGGAATGCCGATATGATCAGTCAAAAAATCAAATACATTCATCAAAATCCTGTGAGAGCAGGATTTGTTGCGCAGCCGGAAGATTGGAAACATAGCAGTATCCATGCTTACATGAAAAATGAATGTCTGATCAAA
>JANOVT010000151.1:0-5619 GCA_031417525.1 Flavobacteriales bacterium
TCGACAATGGAAGCTCTTTAAAAGCCGGTTTTGATCTGATACTGCCGGTAACGAATGGAACTGGCACAATGCAATCTGCAGGTATCGCTGTTGGTGGAGAATTTTCTCCTGTGAAATGGGTGCATTTGCAACTTGGATTTACACAAGGTGGAAATTACGGAAGCAAAATCCCTATCGGAGTTTACTTCACTGTTGGAGAAGGTGCCTATGAATTCGGAGTTTCTTCGCGCGACCTGGTTACATTCTTCCGCGATAATGAGCCAACCATTTCTATGGCATTCGGATTTCTGCGTTTTAGATTTTAACGCAGTTAACACAAATTGCAAAGAGACTCAATAAGATTTTGCTCTCTCTCCGTTTATTCGAAAATAAATTGCACACATGAACTCAAAAAACATTTTCGCTTACACACTGAGTGCTTTAGTAGTGATCATCACTATTATGGCTTTACTGGCAGTATGGGACATCATTGAATGGCAATACATTCAACAATATTTTGGAAAAACACTCAAGTCGCTTATCATCATTGCCATCAGTGCAGTTGTGATTTACATTATTCAATCGCTGCTATCTAAAAAAGAAATTTCAGCTCACGAAGACAAAGTAAAATCGTGAGTTCAGCGAAAGAGCCAATGAGAGAAGAGGAATAGAGGAAAAGCCAAAGCTCCGAACTTCAATCAGATCCACTCTAATCCTCTTTGGCTCTTTGGCCATTGAAGATAATCACTCAGAATTCCCAAACTTTGTTCATACTCTTCCGTCAGGTTGAACATGTTTACCAGACAAATGTTTCAACCAGTAAGAAACGATCTTTATGAAAGAAACAATTTCAATCCTCATTTGTGCCATGTCTTTTTTTTCATGCGCACATTCAAACAATCAAGACAACAATCAAAAATTCGAATTCAGTAAAATGGTAAATGAAACAGACAAAACGCAGTTGCCTGCGGACAGTATAGAGTTGGCCACTTTCGGCGCCGGATGTTTCTGGTGCGTGGAGGCCATATATCAGAATGTGAAAGGTGTCACCCACGTGCAGAGCGGTTATAGCGGTGGAAGTGTGAAGAACCCTTCTTACAAGGAAGTTTGCAACGGTACTACAGGACATGCTGAAGTTTGTCAGATAACATTCAATCCTTCTGTCGTTTCATATTCCGAATTGCTGGAAGTATTTTTTGGTACGCATGATCCGACAACCCTCAACAGACAAGGTGCTGACGTTGGCACACAATATCGATCGGCCATTTTCTACCACAACGAACATCAGAAAGAAATCGGAGAACTTGCAATTAAAGCTGCAAACGAAAGTGGCAACTGGCATGATCCGATTGTTACCGAAGTTACTGCTTACGGTCAATTCTACCAGGCCGAAGATTACCATGATGATTATTACAACCTCCATGGAGAACAGCCTTATTGCCAGATGGTCATCACTCCGAAAGTGGATAAATTCAAGAAAAAATTCGGTGAGTTGATGAAAAAACCGTGATAAATTTTCAATGGTCAATGGTCAATGTTCAATTAAAAAACTAAAGACTATTTAGTGATTCGGTTTGGGCGAATGATGATTTCGCTGATGACACTATTGCCCGGTGCAGAAATGGCATGCAAAATTTGTTCGGCGACAGCTTCGGGTGGTAATCCGGCAGCAAAATAATCCTTGTATTCATCCAGCATTTTCGGAGTCCTGGTCTGATCAATGAATGGTGTGTTCACAGCTCCCGGACTTATCGTGGTGACCTTTATTTTACCTGCAAGTTCAATGCGTAATGCTTCGCTGATAGCAAAAACCGCATGTTTGGTTGCGCTATAGATTCCCGAATT
The DNA here is from genome assembly GCA_031417525.1 of Flavobacteriales bacterium. Classification (GTDB taxonomy): domain Bacteria; phylum Bacteroidota; class Bacteroidia; order Flavobacteriales_D; family Sanyastnellaceae; genus JAIBBG01. The sequence continues at coordinate 1,825 of JANOVT010000151.1, forward strand.
CATAAAAACCTGATGTGACGCAACTGAACCAATATTGATAACATGGCCTTCCGATTGAATCAAGTGTGGCAGAAAAGCATGGAGCGAATTCAGCAAGCCATTCACATTTGTGTTGACCATGTAATGCCAATCCTCAATTCTGCCATCCTCCACCTTATCAAACACACCAACACCGGCGTTGTTGATCAGAATATCAATTCTTCCCCATTCGTGATTGATTTGTGAAGCCATGTTCTTGACTCCCTCGTAATCAGTCACGTCTTGCGCTACCACACTCACCCTTTCACTGTTTTGAAATTCCAATGATTTCAGCTTCGCCGGATTTCTGGAAATGAGTAATAAACGATGACCAGAGGTGTAAAGTATCCTTGCTGTTGCTAGCCCTATACCACTGGATGCGCCTGTTATGACAATATTTTTCATGTTTTGAATTCAAGAATGATGAAATCTGAGGAAAAAATACGATAAGTGAAAGACTATCTTTGCCCGCCTTTTGACTTTCCATACAGAAAAGTCTTAGTTTGTTGATACGAAGGACACATACAGATCAGTAAATGAATAAAGAATCGTCATCGCTTGAGGCAGGAGAAAATGTATTGTTTGAAGATGGCGCAAGTCACTTTCACAATTTTATTGCTGTAGGAGGCCAACTCAAACTTACTAATCAAAGGATTATCTTTAAAAGTTGCGCCGCTTTCAACTATCAACACGAAATCTGCATTGATCTCGGGCAAATTTCCAATATCGAATTTTTTAAGACGATGTTCATGAATCCTAATGGATTGGCACTCATGATGAAAGATGGCCGTATGGAAAATTTCATTGTGGACGATCGCAAAATCTGGCGTGATCGCATTCAGAATCTGGTAGCCCAATTTGCCTAGTAGAAATTTGTTTCACTGTTTTTCATGAAACCTTCCGTGAATTGGATGCGTTAAAACTCGCAACCTACCATCCAGCACATGAAGAAAAAGCCTTCCGACAATGTTCGGCGATGCAAAATCCGCATCAACATCAGAAAATTTGAAAACATTGAATTGAACAACCAGCGATGGGGATTTGTCCATTTCAATCATAGTCTGAATTAAGAACTATATCCCTCAATTTCCATTCCTCGCAGTCTCGTTTTAAATCTTCCCATAGGAAGTTCCTCTTAATGTGTCGGGAAAATCTCAGATGCTAATTGTACCGATCGATTGAATTCTTCAGCATTGATGCCTGTTTCATAATTTTTTTCTGAGAAAAAACCAAGCATCAATTCCGTTGGCATATTTCCCGTCAGGGTATCCGCAGCCATCGGACATCCACCAAATCCTTTAATCGCTCCATCGAATCTCCGACAGCCTGCATCGAAAGCCGCCTTCACTTTGGAGCGATATTCTTCAGGTCGTGTGTGAAGATGTGCTCCGAACTCAACTTCCGGCAATGCAGGGATCAATGATGTAAATAATTCCGTTATGATTTCCGGTGTCGCAGCACCAATAGTATCACTCAAAGCCAGGATTTTTATCCCAAAGTCTTTATGTAATTTTTCACACCATTCTATCGCAACATCAGGACTCCAGGGATCACCATAAGGGTTTCCAAAACCCATCGAAATATAAACGACGACTTCCTTCCTGTTCCGCGAAACGATATCGCTGATCGCTTCCACGCGATGAAGTGATTCCGCAATGGAAGCATTGGTATTGCGTTGCTGAAATGTTTCTGAAATGGAGAATGGATAACCGATGTAATGAACTTCGTCAAACTCACAAGCCGTTTCTGCTCCCCGAAGATTCGCCACAATTGTGAGCAGCGGAGAGCTGGCATCAGATAAATTCAAGCCCCTCAGTACTTCGGCCGTATCCTTCATCTGTGGTATCGCTTTCTCCGAAACAAAACTACCGCAATCCAGACTATCAAATCCAACTTTGAGAAGCTGATTGATGTACCTGATTTTGTCTTCTGTTTTGATCCAAGACTCGATGCCTTGCATGGCATCACGAGGACATTCAATGATCTTTATTTTTTCTGACATGAGTGCGTAAAAGTAATACGACTAACAGCCAAAGAGAGAAAGAGGGTTTGACCATTTCTCATAACTCACTCTCACACTCACACTAATTCTTCAACTTCGAATCATTCATTTGATTGTAAGCGTGAGTGTGAGTGTGAGTGTGAGTTATGAGAGAGGAAGTCACAACGCACATTCACCCGTAATTTCGCTTTTCAATTATTGACTGCTTGACAACTCATCAAATTCAAAACATCTCGGAATTGAAGACCCTTGCCGGTAAGTTGCTGTCTGAATTTCCGCAACCTACAGTTTTTCGCGTTATTGGTGAAATGGGCGCCGGCAAAACAACGTTCATTCACGCTATTTGTGATCAATTTGGGGTCCATTTTCAGGGGAGTCCCACTTTCTCCTTAGTTCATGAATACTGTAATAAGAGCGGATCTGAGCTACTACATTTTGATCTATACAGATTAAAATCCACCGAAGAAGCGCGGGAATTCGGATTTGAAGAATACCTCAATCGAAGTGCTTATGTTTTTATTGAATGGCCTGACATGGTAAACAAATGGCTTACGGAAGATGTCCAGACCATTCTCATCGAAGACTTCAATGGAATTCGAAGAATAACTTTCTAGAAAAAGAGCTAGTTAGCACTCAGTGCTCTGGGCTTTCATGTGTTCCTTGAACGCCACGAACTTCCGCCGGTGCTGTATGCATATGCAGGGTGTCCATGTGCGCCGTATCGGTTGGCATCACTTCGATAACTTCATGCTCCTTCAAATGCGGCGCAGATTTTTTCGCCTGTGAATAATCTGATTTCAATGCTTCATCCGGCAGTGGCATCTTGTGGTTTAACCTGGTAAACAATAGGGATACGAAAATGGTAGCAGGTATGATCGTCCACAGTATTGTTCGCTGTGTCGATGAATGATTGGAATCGTGATTGGACATAAAGAATGAAGAGGTTTACTATTTACGGCGCCAAAAATAATAGAATTTCCTTCTTACCACAGGTACTTTCATTTCAACACTCCAAATTCGATACTTGGTGGTTTTGATTCTAAATCTTATCATTATTTGAGTTATATTCGAAACTCGATTTTCCTCAACCCTTATCTTTTTCATGGACAATAAAAAAGAAGCCATTCGCGCGCTGGCAAAGGAAGCCGCACTCATGCCTCAGGAAGAACTCGTGGCCGTCAGTAAAAAACATTCACGACTCACCATCGGCATTCCCCGCGAAACGTATTTTCAGGAACGGCGGGTGGCTCTTGTGCCGGAAAGTGTGGCTTTGCTGGTGAATAATGGTCACGAAGTGGTGGTGGAAACGAATGCCGGCAAAGAATCCAATTTTCAGGATCATGACTATAGCGAAGCAGGTGCGCGCATCGTGTATTCTGCTGAAGATGTTTTCAAGAGTGAAATCATCCTCAAAGTGGCGCCTCCGAGCATGAAAGAAATCGATATGATGCCGGGAAAACAAACCTTGGTTTCTGCGATTCATCTTCCGGTGCAAAAAGCAGAAACTTTTAATGCGCTCGCAGCAAAAAAAATGACGGCCATTGCGTGGGATTATATCAAAGACGAGACAAATATTTTCCCTGTTGTCAGAGCGATGGGCGAGATCGCAGGAAACACTGCTGTACTCATTGCGGCAGAATACCTCAGTCATGCCAATGGCGGACAGGGCCTCATGTTCGGTGGTATCTCCGGCGTAAAACCAACAGAAGTGGTAATTCTCGGTGCAGGCACAGTCGCTGAATTCGCTGCCCGAGCTGCCATCGGTCTAGGTGCCA
>JANOVT010000152.1:0-10528 GCA_031417525.1 Flavobacteriales bacterium
CTGGTGCAGTTACTGCAAAAGTTCTGGTACATGTTTTTGGTGCTTCACAGCTTGAAGTATAAGTCCACGTTACATCTACTGATCCACCACATATTGCTGGTGCATATTTCTCTTATTTACCACGATGAGGCGACAAACCAAGCACTCGTTAAGTGAGTTTGAACTTTAGGGCATCTCAGTTCTCACTCTCACACTCACACTATTTTTTAGAGTGAGTGTGAGAGTGAGATTTGAGAGGGCTATGATTTGAATCGAAGCGGCTATTAAACAAAAAGCCCTCGCATGTCGCAAGGGCTCTTTCTTTAAATGAACACGGATTAGGACGATGTCGACAATTCCGTTCTTCGTGTCTCCAGTGCTGCAATCAACGTCGTTTTGATGGTCAGTTCTGATTGCACGGTGTTTACGTCTTCTTCTTTCTGAATTTTGGCAATGCTGTCGTAGTTGTCAAACTTTTGTTCGAGCATTTCCAATTTTACATCCAGTTTTTTACGTTCCAGAATGGCTTTGTCTTTCAACTTCCCTTCCAACATATTAGGAATTTGGGTGTCGTAGTTAGCCATCTGACTCGTTACTGACTGAATGTCATTCGCCAGAGATGATGACGCAGAACCCATCAGATTGTGTGAACGGTTCAAACCGGTCAGACGATATTCAAGGCTCTCTTTTTCTTTGTTAAGAGTGATCAGAAGTTTAGTGATGTCTTCAGCACTAGTTACTTCTGTGATTGAGTATTCCATTGTATTAAATTTTAATTCTACCTTTGATATTCAGCATCTGTGTACCTGAGGGTACTTGTTGATCCGGTGAATCTTCCGCTGAATGTTAGAAGAATCCACCCGGTGAAAAATATCCTCCACCTGCCGGCGGACCGTGGGGTCGGTGTAGGATCTCATCTGCTTCATCAAAGCCGATATCCGTTCCATCGTTTTTGTGTCGCGTGATTTTTTTGACGACAACCGATCCGATGGAAGGTTTGGGTCCTTGTTGCATGAGACGTTTTATGATGACAAATAATTCCATTCCTTTTATTTTCATTTATCTAAAATTGACGGGGCGAAATAGCAATCGTTTTTGGAAACTCGAAGGCCGGGTTTTCGACTTTGCGTACAGCATAATTGAATTGTTTTTCGCGAAAAAAAAGCGCGATAATTGGGCTAACATTCTGTCAGATAGATTGATAGCGTCTATTTTTTAAAAACACGATTTTGGTGTTTGCGTACAGAAAACGCGATAAAAAAAGCACACGTTTTTTGTGAAAAAAAGCTGAAGTGGGGTTGTTAAGAGGCAAAATTCTCTATTGTTTGGGTGGTTGTCATCCAGAGTATAAAGGATAAAGCCAAACCTTTTGAGCTGAGATGATTGATTCCATATAACCACGAATGTGGTTCAAAGGTTATTAGCCCCGGGTTTTAACCCGGGGTGAAAGGAAATTGTCTTCAACCCCGCAGGGGTTTACCTATTCGCGCATCTGCTACCCCGGGTTAAAACCCGGGGCTAACAATCTTTGAACTGCTGCGCAGTTGCGTGAAAGCAGTTGGCATCAAACTATTGTTTTATGCTATCAGAATTTTGTTCTTTATGGATTTGGATACGCATTAATCCAACTTGCCAATGGCAGCCAGAGCTAGGTATACGTTTGGGATGAATAGGTTAAGATGATCCGTTCAGTTTTAGAATGACGGCTAATTTATTTTCTGTCTTATTTTCTTCAATGTCATTTCAGGATTCTTGTTTGAAATGCCCAAATAATTCCGGATGAATTGAAACTGCGCTTCGAGCCCCACCATTTTAGACTCCAGTTGAAGTTTTTGGGGTAGATGCTGTTTATTTCGTTTCATCGTTTTTTCCAATAGAATGGCTTCCTTCCATTTTGTGAAAAGACGTTTGTCGGCTTCGCTGGTAAGGCCTGTTGTGGTGAGTCCACTTAATATGAGCAGGCTCTTTTCATTGGCTTCGTACTCCGAATTGAATTGACCGATCTTTATTTTCAATCGATCCAAAGTATATTTCAAGTCCTCATACGTTTTCCAGGCCCATTTCATGCTCTCTTCATTTCGTACGTCCGATTTTTTAGTTTCTAATTTGCGGGATACTTTGGTGTCGAGAGCATCGACTTGTTTGATGAGGTGATGTAGTTTGTTGAGGGCGGATGGGCGGCCGCTTCGGGCGTTGAGTTCGATATTGGCCATACTGCCGCGAACCAGTCCGGCCAGGTTAGCCAAATCCTGCTGTGAAATTTGTAAAATTTCTCTAAGTTCTTTGATGTCTGCAATTTTCTTGCTCATATAACTAGCTGTTTTTGTGCGGCCGACTTATTGGCGAGCGTTTAATGACCAATCACAAAATTATGACGCACTTTTTTATGACGCAAAAAAAAGTGCGTCAGAAAAAAGTGCGTCAATTTTTGACGCACAATTTTGTGTGATGAAAAAAAGTGCGTCGGAAAAGATTCACTAAGTGACGAATGTTTCAACTGGCCCCGTTGAATTGCTGAGGATTCTTCTCGTTTTTTTTATTGCTTAAGAGGGTAGAGCGTTGAAGTCGGTTAATAAATGACTCAGAAAGCCACACTTTTACATAAAAGCAGGCAAAAAGTAGAAAAGGCTAGATTGATAATGAATATACCTATTCAAAAGTTATATGCAAAATTCATTTTGGTGTTGCAGATCACTTAAATGTCAGTTCGAAATCTTCATCAAGTTTTGCTCATCAATGCTTGATGGCGAAAAACAAACAAAATACACTATTTTATGGCAAGTCTCACTGCAAGGCAACCTGTCTCAGAAAAAGCGAGCCATTTTATTTTGTTAAATGGATGATGATTGTAAATAGGTTACAATGGTCGAGTTTAGCATTGCCCGGGATTGTCTGACCTGTTTCTTTTTGAAAATTAAATATTGGATTAAAATGTTGTGCGAGAAGGGTTTTGAGTTTTATTTGTGGGAGACGAGTTGCAATGCTCACGGAAATGCGCAATTCGTTCATTTTTAACATTGAAGGGACATTGATACAATGATAAGAACGCATTTTAGTGGGGAACGAAAATCCCGCCTTGTGAGCGGGACTGTCAAACTCCTTTCGGAGAGTTTTCACAACGGAAAAATCCTTATTGTGAATTGCTTTCGATGAGCGAATATAAAACAAAACGATTTAACTAAACAAAATGACCAATAAAAAAATCTTAGGACTTGATCTTGGCACGAATTCAATCGGCTGGGCGCTAATTGAAGAAGGTGATAACAATTCTAAAATCATTGGACTTGGCAGTCGCATAGTTCCAATGGACGCCACAATGTTGATTGACTTTGAAAAAGGAAAACCGACTACAAAGAATGTTGCAAGACGACAAGCAAGAGGTGCGAGAAGATTACTACAACGTTATAAACTTAGAAGAAGTAGGTTGGTGAATGTTTTACAACTATTGGGATGGATACCCAAATTCGATTCAATAAAGGAAATGCATAATTTTCTTGCTTCATCTCCCACCAATATAGGTGCTGCACTTACTCAATTTGAGTTGTACGAATTGCGCGATAAGGCACTTAGAGAAATATTGACTGTGGAAGAGCTTGCGAGAATCTTTTTTCATTTCAACCAACGCAGGGGATTCTTGAGTAATAGAAAAGTAAAGGATATTGATGGCGAAAACGCACAAAAAATTGAGGCGGAGGAGGATGGAGAGGAAGAATCAGCTAAAGGAACTGTAAAGACTTATGAGGAAGTAGAAATTGTTTCTGTTGAGGAGGACACCTCTGGAAAGAAGACTATTTTCAAAATTACCTTGGCTGATGAACGATTTGGGGCTGCATATACCGCAATACCATTTCAACAGGGAAAGAAAGTTGAGTTGCTCATTACAGAAAAAAATAGCAAAAAATGGGGTCAGACGTACTTTTTCCAAATTCCTAAAAAGATGGATTGGAATTATCGCAAACACCACATTAATCATCTTATTGATGAAAGCGGATTGACGCTTGGACAGTTCTACTTTCAAGAACTAAAACGCAATCCACATTTCAGAACAAAGGACAACATCATACTTAGAGAAAAGTATATCGTAGAGTTTGATGCTATTTGGAAAAAGCAAATGGAACTACGCACGATTGTTGACAGGAAACATGAACTTGAGAGAACGGATGCCATTCCAAACATTGCAGAGGCTTTATATAAGAACAATCAAGAACGAAGAAGCTTATTGATAAAAAGGGGATTGAACTATGTGCTTCGTGATGACATCATTTATTATCAACGACCTCTGAAATCGCAAAAGGATAGCATATCAAATTGCCGTTTTGAACCAGATAAAAAGGTGATTCCGGTTAGTCATCCATTGTATCAGGAGTATAGAATATTAGACGTGGTAAACAATCTGCGTGTATACAATATGAAAGAAGATAATTGCACATCGCAATTCATGAAGGATGATTTGAAGCAAGAAATTATTGATAAGCTGAATATGCAAAAGGCGGTGAAACCTTCTGTAATCAAATCGATGCTCATTCCAAAAGCTCAACAAGGACAATATAGATTAAGCCTTGACGATGATAAGAGAGACCTAAGAGGCAACGATACCTTGGTTGATATTTCCAATGCACTGCAAGGCGAATCAGAAGCCAAGAACATTCTAACTAGTCCTGAAAAACTTGAGATGGTTTGGCACATAATTTATAGTTTGGATAAAACAAAAGATGTAATTCATGCACTTACACGTCCAAAAAACAGATTGGGTATTAGCGAAGGTGCAGCAAAGAAATTAGCATCAATATCATATACGGCAAGCTATGGTGCGATGTCCGCTCGCGCTATTAAAAGAATGTTGCCGTTTATGCGATTTGGCATCTCATGGAATGAATTGGAAGTTACAAAACATCCAGAGACCAGACAGCGTTTGGAAGCAATTCTCAACGGCGAAGTAGACAACTCAATAGCCAACCGAATTCGTGATTTTGTAGTAACCGAAGGCATTACTTCTTTATCAGGTTTCAAGTCATTACCCTATTGGGCGGCTGCTTATTTGGTATTTGGCTCTCATTCGCTCAATCGGAATAAAGTACGTTGGGACAATCCAAAAGATGTAGAGCTACTTCCAAAAAATTACTTGCGCAATCCTATTGTGCAGCAAGTAGTGAATGAAACATTACAAGTAGTAAAGGACATTTGGAAAGCGCATGGAAAGCCAGATGAAATTAGAATTGAGCTTGCGCGTGAATTAAAGAATGGTGCGAAAGAACGCGAAAATATTAGCGTCAGCCAATTTGCAAATAAACAATTGAACGAGTCTATAAGGCGCAAACTCCAAGAACTTGGCAGACCAATTAGCGATTCGGATAAGTACCGTATGTGGTTAGAAAGCGCAGACTTGTCGAAGTTAGAAAACGAGAAGGATTTTGATGGATATATGAAATATTTGAAACCCGACGGGAAGTGGAAGCCTGCAGCTGGGGATATTACCCGATACAAACTTTGGGAAGAACAGATGCATTTATCGCCATATACAGGCAGACCAATTCCTCTGTCAGGATTGTTCAGCGAAGCATATCAGATTGATCACATCATTCCTCGTCAGCGATTTTACGATGACTCGTTGAGTAATAAAGTGGTGGTAGAATCACACATCAATGCAGATAAAGGAACGCCTGGTCGAAATCTAATGGCCTACGAATATATCAGCAGCGGACCAGCTAAAGCGGGTGTGGAGATACTGAGTGAGGAAGAGTATGTTGCAGTGGTGAATAGAGTCTTTAAAGACAAGCGCTCAAAGCGAAATAAACTGTTGCTTAAAGAAGTGCCTGCCGACTTTGTAGTGCGTCAATTGAAGGACACACAATTCATAACAAAAGCAATTCGCGAAGAGCTCTCAAAAATCGCAGGGATGGAGAATGTGCATACCACCACTGGTGGTGTTACTGACCATTTACGTGAGCAGTGGGGAGTGGCACATTTGTTCAAAGAATTATTGTTGCCACGCTTCGAAGTGCTTGAGGCAAAATTGAAGGAGAAAGATGAAAGCGTGAGTTTGGTCGAGAAAGTGTTTGATAAAAATTTGAACAAACATCTTCTCAAGTTAGAAGGTTATTCCAAGCGACTTGACCACCGCCATCATGCGGCCGATGCTTTAGTTATTGCATGCACCAAACCATCTCACATAAAAAGATTGAATGATTTGAACAAGACTTATCAGGACTTGAAGAAGGAATCTAAAGAAGCGATTCAACAAGGTATGAGCATCAAAAAAAGAGGCGGTAGTTGGGCCTTTGAATTGCCTTGGGAAAACTTTATAGAAGATGCCAAGCTCGAATTGGAATCGTGCGTTGTATCAATCAAGAACAGAAACAGATTACTCACTAAAGGAGTGAACAAGTACACAACACGCGATAAAGAAACGGGTAAGAAAATTGAGGTGACACAAACCAAAGGAAATACATTGAGTGCAAGAGGCCCAATGCACAATCCACAATCATTTGGAGAGACAAGAATTCATGTGAAAGTAGGAGTGGAGGAGATATTGAAGATGTATGCTGAACACTTAAAGAATAACAGCACAGAATTCGTCATTCTTCGTTTGTTCAAGCATGAATGGCAATATGAAATCATCAAGAATCTTTTCAATTCAAATCAAGATGATTTGAAGAAAGTAAAGGCACAAATAAAGAAAGTTCCATTGCAATGGAAGAGAGTGGAGTTGAAAGAAATTACCATTTATATTTCGCGGTATACTAAACGTACCAGTCTAACACAACTCACAGCGAACAAACTAGAAAATGTGGCGAACAATGAATTGCGCGAAGCGTTGCAGCAACATGTAAAAATTTATGGAGGAGGAGAACTAAAGAAGGCATTCACTGCAGATGGTGTTATGGCCTTCAACCAAGGCAGAAAAATCCCAGTTTCAGGCGTGAAGGTTATAGAAGGAGCAACACAGAGTGTTGGCGAAAGTGTGGGTAAACAAAAGTTGATTCGTAAGAACAGCAACAACGACAAAATGCACATCAACACAGCAGGAAATTATGCTTTCGCCATATATGAAAATGAAGAAGATTTGAAGGCAGGCATTTGGCCATTGAGAAGGGAATATGCCATTGTTTCATTTTATGATGCGTTGCAACTTTCATTGCACGGCGAACCATTGTTTGCGCCCAAGACAGGATATCGAATATTTACCCTTTCTTCTAATGATTTGGTTTATGTGCCATTGCCTGATGAAAATCCGCGAACCATCAATTGGAATGAAAAAAAAATGGTGAAAAAGAGGTTGTTCAACATGACGAAAGCGAGCGGTAGTCAAATCTATTTTACTCCAAATTCATTGGCAGATGTCATCCAGCAAGGAGTTGAAATGGGCACTCAAAATTGTATCGAGATGGTTGATGGCTTTGGCATAAAGCACAAGTGCATTAAAGTCAAATCAGATCGGATAGGCAATATCACACCAATCCTCAGCTATGATTAAGCGCACCCTCTATTTCGGCAACACAGCGCGCCTTTCACGAAAAGACGCCCAACTCACAGTTTCATATCCTGAAGAAACCGGAATGGAAAGCAAAACAGTGCCCATTGAAGATATTGGAATAGTTGTTCTAGACAGTCCGCAAGTATCCATTGGACAGGCATTGCTTTCTTCCTTGCTGGAAAATAATGTTGCTGTTCTTTGCACAGATAGCCGGCACATGCCGGTGGGTATGTTTCTGAATATGCAAGGCCACAGCGAAATGGCTGAACGTTTTGCACAACAGATTGCTACCAGTGAACCATTGAAGAAAAACCTATGGCAACAAACAGTCGAGCAAAAAATCCGCAATCAGGCTGCTGTTTTAAGTTTGTACGATCAGCCTTTTGAGGAAATGTTAGCCATGTCCAGGCAAGTGAAAAGCGGTGACATTGAAAATAAGGAAGGACACGCGGCGGCTTATTATTGGCGACGTTTGTTTGATCCGGAATTAGGATTTAAACGCGGGCGTTATGAGGACGCACCTAACAACATGTTGAACTATGGGTATGCACTTTTGAGAGCGGTTGTTGCCCGCAGTTTATGTGGAAGCGGTTTGCACTGCGCGATTGGCATACACCACCGGAATAAATACAATGCGTTTTGTTTGGCTGATGATATCATGGAGCCTTACAGACCGTATGTAGATAAAGTGATCTGTGAAATTGTGGATAGTGACATGGACTGCAGCGAACTAACGCCGGCATTGAAAAAGGAATTGCTGCAAATTCCAGCGATGGATGTTCACATCGAAGGGGAGAAGAGTCCGCTTATGGTTGCGATGCAGAGGACAAGTGCAAGTCTGGCACGGTGTTTTGAGGGAAGTACGCGCAAAATTATTTATCCTCAAATGGAATAATTCAAGGAATGCCCACTAAACCGAAGCAGACATGAGTATCCGGGCAGACCGATTAAGTCAATACAGAATCATGTGGGTAATGGTTTATTTTGATCTGCCAACGCTCACCAAGAAGGAGCGAAAAGACGCGGCACGATTTCGCAAGGATCTGCTTCAAGACGGCTTTACCATGTTCCAGTTCTCCATTTATGTTCGGCATTGCGCCAGCAGGGAAAATACAGAAGTTCATACTAAGAGAGTCCGCGGCAGGGTACCACCGCATGGATTTGTAGTCGTGATGAGTATTACTGACAAACAATTCGGCGAAATAGAACTTTTCCGCGGAGGAAAGAAGGACAATCGTCCTGATACCCCTCAGCAACTCGAGCTATTTTAGTAAAAACAGGAAACAAAAAATGCTTCCCTGGAATCGTAAACGAATACCGGGGAAGCATTTTTGTTTTTTGACAAATCACCTAAAAGCCACATCAGACAAGGGTTTTGGCCAAGTATGTTGGAACAAATCTCTTAGATGTCAAAGATCGAAAGCAATTCACAACCATAATATCCAAACTGACGATTCACATCTTGTTGGAACAAATCTCTTAGATGTCAAAGATCGAAAGCAATTCACAACTGCCATGAAGTGAATCCTCGACGGGTTACCGTTGGAACAAATCTCTTAGATGTCAAAGATCGAAAGCAATTCACAACCAAGCAGCTTCCTGGCCTTGCGCTCGCGCGGTTGGAACAAATCTCTTAGATGTCAAAGATCGAAAGCAATTCACAACCGCAGGACCGCGCTCTCTCGCCTCCGGGTGGTTGGAACAAATCTCTTAGATGTCAAAGATCGAAAGCAATTCACAACCCGGATATCCAGCTGCTTGCGAATTACGACGTTGGAACAAATCTCTTAGATGTCAAAGATCGAAAGCAATTCACAACCTCCGCCTGTTGACTTCTTCAACTCCTCGGGTTGGAACAAATCTCTTAGATGTCAAAGATCGAAAGCAATTCACAACCAAAAGACAGAGCTTTTAAATCTGCATGGAGTTGGAACAAATCTCTTAGATGTCAAAGATCGAAAGCAATTCACAACAACAGGTGTTCAACGTTGAATTCGAATTCGGTTGGAACAAATCTCTTAGATGTCAAAGATCGAAAGCAATTCACAACCATGCAGAGACGATGAGAGAAGCACAGCAAGTTGGAACAAATCTCTTAGATGTCAAAGATCGAAAGCAATTCACAACAATACAACATTTTACCTTTGTGTTGACGCGGTTGGAACAAATCTCTTAGATGTCAAAGATCGAAAGCAATTCACAACCACGCAGAGACGGTTAGAGAAGCACAGCAAGTTGGAACAAATCTCTTAGATGTCAAAGATCGAAAGCAATTCACAACTATTTATAAACGTTTATTTGATACCTGATCGTTGGAACAAATCTCTTAGATGTCAAAGATCGAAAGCAATTCACAACATGAAATTGAACATTGACGAAAATCGCGCAGTTGGAACAAATCTCTTAGATGTCAAAGATCGAAAGCAATTCACAACTGCACCAACTCTGGAAAAAATTCAAGACAGTTGGAACAAATCTCTTAGATGTCAAAGATCGAAAGCAATTCACAACAATACGTGAAGGCGGCCAAGGCCTTCGCCAGTTGGAACAAATCTCTTAGATGTCAAAGATCGAAAGCAATTCACAACTCATTTTCTCCATATTCAGCGCAGGTACTAGTTGGAACAAATCTCTTAGATGTCAAAGATCGAAAGCAATTCACAACTAAGAATTATTGGGTTAAAAATTGCACCGAGTTGGAACAAATCTCTTAGATGTCAAAGATCGAAAGCAATTCACAACTCACTCATGATAAGAACCGTTTATCCTGACGTTGGAACAAATCTCTTAGATGTCAAAGATCGAAAGCAATTCACAACATGTATTCACCTGGTTCGCCGGCACGGGATGTTGGAACAAATCTCTTAGATGTCAAAGATCGAAAGCAATTCACAACAGCGATAGTCGCTTCAATGGTATCATGCCAGTTGGAACAAATCTCTTAGATGTCAAAGATCGAAAGCAATTCACAACACTATTTCGCCGCGAGTGAATTTGATTGAAGTTGGAACAAATCTCTTAGATGTCAAAGATCGAAAGCAATTCACAACGGTAAAGAAGTGAATGATATGGTCC
>JANOVT010000153.1:0-4562 GCA_031417525.1 Flavobacteriales bacterium
TGTTACTTAAAACATTTGAATACCATTGATAATTTCCTGTACCAATTCCTCCTGAAACCAGGGCAGTCAAATTGGGTATTGTTCCTCCTATGCAAATCTCTACAGTTTCCGTTGAAATAGAAATTGTTGGGTCTGAAAACACAGTGACGGAGGCGACGTTGGTGATAACAGGGTGGCATCCCGCCCCTGCAGACTGCACCGCTAAATAATAAAAATAGGACCCTTCCGAAGTAAATATTGGTGGGGTATATTCATTGAAATTGGCATCAGAAATAAAATTTCCGGTTTCGGTATTGTTCTGACTATTGCTGTACCATTGATAGCTAAGTGGCCCAACTCCTCCAATGAAAGTAGCAGATAGGGGAATCGGCAGAACACCTCCTGTGCACAAAGTCTCAGATAATGTAGGTTGTTCCGAAATGCTCAGGTCTTGAACCACATTCAAAATAAATACACTTGATGTATCAGAGCAATTCCCCAAACTATCCGACGCAATACATCGAAAATTGTAAATTCCTGCAATAGCAATAGAGTTGATTGAAAGCGTATCCTCATCCGAACTTGTAAATGTAGCTCCTGAGGGAACATTGTTACTGACCGGTTGCCAGATAACAGAGTTGAAATATTGCCAATTGTAAATTCCAACACTATTTGTTACGATCGAAAATGAAGATGGTCCACCTACACAAATTGATACATCGTCTGATTCCTGTATTATCTGACACTGCGCGCAAACACTCAAGTCACTAAAAAGTAAAAAATAGATCAGCGCGGAAATAAGAACCCTATAAGTCATCGTAGAAAAGTGGTTATAATCTGTAGGTTAGCCCTATTGAAAGATTCAATAGGTTCAGTCTCCAATTTGGAATAGAATATACCAACCCAGAATAGTCTTCTTCATTATTTCCTTCAGTTTTCGTACTGCGGAATAATTTAGGTGATGTCAAAATTCCAAGTCCTCCGATAAAACCTAGTCTGCCAGCAAACTCAGTTCTTATTGAAAGCGAAACAAACCACGCAGCACCTGCGGTGCTCAAATCAATCTCATGGACTGCGCGATTTATTGGTTCAGACTCAACTAAACCATATTCAGGGATATCGGTCAATAATAAATTCGCCTCATCATACCATCCCCTTGTAGAGATGTCACCCCGAGTTACTCGAAATTGGGCTGTTCGAAGATAATAAAATGACACGCCACTTTCAATCTGAAATTTCCAAGCATCGCTTAAAGGAATATCCAAATAATAACTCAGTGGCACTGAAACACCTGTAATTGAAACATGTTCAGCAATTTGATCGCCATAAACTCTTCGTTTATAAAGATTTCCATCGGTATCGCTGGCTTCAAATTCTTTGAAAGACGAATCGGCCGTAATAATCAAATCATTGTTGAACCAAGAAAATCCAAAGCCAATTCCACGGTTTGGCAATACCCCCCCCGTTAAAATGTTCTTATACCCAATTTCTAACGAACGACCATTTCTTTTCTCAATCTCCGTTGTTGTAAGGGAATTCGGTTGAACCACTTTGCCGCCACCACCAAATGAATATGCGATTTTCACATGAAGATGGCCTTTTGGAACCTCAAGCGGCTTAGCAATCACATGCTTATTCGCATCGTTTATCGAATCTTGCTGGTGTTTGATCAGGCCAATGTTTTCTTGAATTGCACTCACTCGCCTGTAAAGTTCCAAAGCCAATTTGTTCTCACGATAAATTTTCATAATCCCATCGATCTTTGGTTGTATAACTCCTAGTTTACCAACACCATTCTTCACACAATTTTCAAGGGATAATTTTCTCATATTCTGATTAGAAATATAAATTTCCCCATATTCTCCGAACAAATCCAAAAGCAACCTATTAGGGCAATAAACAAGATAAGTATTTTCAGTAAGGAGCTTATCCAAAAATTTATGTTTTCCGGCATCTTCTTCATATGAATAAACCAAAAAACGTACTTTCGACTCCTCGTGGCGCAAGAACTCCTGTTCTATTACTTGCTTCACATCAGTAAGAACATCGTTCTTATTTACAAAAAAAACGAAAATTATATCTGGATTCTGAAAAGCCTTAGAAATATCAGATTCACTAATATTTTGGTTCATTGTCATTGGCTGATACCAGCTTTGTGTACGTTGTCCCAAAAGTGACAAATTCGCTATCCCAAATATTATGGCCAGGTAAAATTTCATGATATTAGTGTCTTTCCTTTTGACAAAAAATAAATTCAAGATTCTGAATTTTGAAAGGCCTATTTTCAGAGTTAATGGAATTCTCAACAACCATTTCAACCGAATATATTTTACCATATTCTAGATATCCAGTAACGTCAGGGTTCTGGTTGAGTTTGAACTCGTAATAATTACTTTTTTGGCTAGGGTTCGATACCGCATCGAGATCACGTCTGAATCTGGCAACCTCAGTCCCATACTCGTCATAAAAGACCAGTATGAAGGAAGTTCCACAAACCTTTTCAAAATAAAGAAAGAAGGAATCGTTATCGAAACTTGGTGGAAAGAGGTGATAAAGATTTGGATTTTCACTGTCTCTTTGCCAACCTGAGTTATCCCAGTCCCAAGCAATTTTGAAATTCGCTACATCCGAACATGGTTTCTTCTTGAAAAGATAGACTGTTTCATCGGCACAATCCTTTGCCTCCTTTTTGTCGAAACTCTCTAGATTCTCCGGTTCCTCGATTATCCAACCATTTTTAATGAACTCTTCGACTTCATTGTTGTTTTGAGGTGGTATATAAATATATATATTCGGGGGTAACTTCTTATTCTTGATAATCTGTATTTCTATTGCATCAGATAGAGTAGCATAATCAGAATAGCCGAATACAGAAACATTATTGCAATTGTGAGGCCTCCCAGCAAGATTTATTGAAAATACTTTTGATGGCGCCGCACCATCGAAATACAGTTTCACCTCATTACATGGCGCGCATGTATTACCTACACTCTGCACAGTTGCATTGATAGCGCAAGCATTAATAAGGGGCATCTCTTCGTTCAATCTATTTACGATTTGTTGATCCACTTTAGCTCCACCAAACACGTAGTATACTTTAAATGGATGTTTTTTATATATCTTTTTTATGGCTTTCGTTTGCTTAGGCACCACAACGGATCCGATAGCCATATCAGGAAAGATGTTGAGAGCAATAACCGCGACAAGCAAAACAATTGAAGATCGATAGTTATTTCTTAATATTCTCATCTCTAAAAATTTTATCATTTAGAACAATTCATCCGCTTATTGCTAAGCGTATTGTTGATTAATGTCAACTGTTGATTATCTGCATTGTATCCGATTAAGGTTATTTTGAATTTGCAAGAACTGGTTGCATGTATTCCGTCTTCAACACGCACCGAAATGAGCCCCACACCGCCCTTTTGTGGAAACTTGCTTTGCGATGCTGGTAAATCAGGACAATCTCCAGACGTTTTGGTCAAGTATATTTCAACTCTATCCAAACACGGGTTTTTATTCCAGGTCACCACGCCAGTGCTTTGATTGTAATCTATTCCGACATTGATTGCTTTTTCAGGATCGCACAATTTCACTTTTTCCTTTGGCAAATGTTCGGTCTCAATTGACTTAGGTTGTAACCCAGTAACACTCACGGATAATTCAGTGATCTGACCAACAGCATCAGAAACTTGTATACTGAATTGCCCAGCTCTTGTATAACTAGTCGTGTGTGTTTCGCCAGTTGTAGTGGGTTTACTTGAACCATTTGCCAACCATTTGTAAGGGCCTATTCCCCCTTGAATAGTGTAAGTATTTTCTTTGCCAACTTGAGTTTTATTGGCGCCTAGTATTTCTAGATTTTTACTAGTTTCCAATTTTGGTTTGTACATTACATAAACCTTGTTACGAAAGTCGTTACATTGAGCTGCGTTAATCATGGATCTCATTTGACTGGCCTCACTTATGACGGGCATCTCAAATAGTGAATCTCCCATAAAGGTTTCGCTGTACACAAAAACGTGAGACGTTTTAGATTTGTCATTCAAATAACCCTTTAAATAAAGTTGTGATGTCGGCTCATAGACAAATTCAACAATCCCTTCTGCAATCTTGTTTTCCTTATGCCACTTTTTGATTAAGAAGTTATTTCTGGATTTGGCATTCCCAAGATTCAAGCCTCCAGTGTTTTTGGTGTCAAAACCCGTCTTAACGATTTCGGCACGTTGGGTAAATAACTCCACATTGAATATACCGGTGGAGAACTCCAATTCGTCGCATTCAAAATAATTATCGTCTGGATGAATCATCAAGTGGACTACTTCATCAGGCCAAAGTCCTTTTGAAAAAACGTTGTCATTAATTACTAAGATGAGTTCATATTCATTGCACCCCTTTTTTTTGGGATCAATTTTACCTGGTGGGTCGGTGCAAGAACCGCATGAAGAGAGAATAGCGTAGATTCCCAAAATCAGTTTAAACGCTGCGTAATAATTCTTTTTCAAATGCGTCTACTCTTCTATACACCATGGATTCCATTTGATTGCCACACAAGCTTTTAGCATTCGATCAAATATATTGAG
>JANOVT010000154.1:0-7362 GCA_031417525.1 Flavobacteriales bacterium
GAGGTGATGCACACTTTCATAAGCCACGTATTGATCACCAAGGACATTTTTCAAAATCTCCACTTTTTGCTGACCAGTGATGTCTTCCATCAATTTTTCAAATGGATCAATCATTGAAGGCAATTCTTTGATTGCATAATCTGTGAGACCGGCCTGTGCAGCAACCGCTTTAATACAATCCTGCAGGTTGCCGATTTCATCTACCAATCCAAGATTTTTAGCATCTTCCCCACTCCACACTCTTCCTTGTCCGATACTGTCGACATTGGCCTGAGTCATGTTTCTGCCTGCTGCCACTTTCGATGTAAAGTCATCATAAATTTCTGTCACCATTAATTGCATGGATCGCATTTCCTTTTCATCCAGCGGTTTGTTGACAGAAATCATGTCAGCATGAGGATTGGTTTCGTAGCGGTCGTAAGTAATACCGATCTTGCTGTCCCAGAACTTCTGCATGTTTGGAATAATTCCGAAAACACCAATCGAACCGGTGATGGTATTTGCATTGGCATAAATTTTATCCGCGCTGCAACTGATGTAATATCCACCGGAAGCAGCATAGTCGCCCATGGAAACGTACAATGGTTTGCCACTTTGTTTGATCAACATGGTTTCGCGCCAGATGACATCAGAAGCAAGCGCGCTGCCACCTGGTGAGTTCACACGCAAAACAATCGCTTTCACTTTTTCATCTTCTCTTGCTTTTTTCAAAGCAGCAGCGATGCGTTCACTTCCAATTGTTTCATCATCCCCATCTCCACTTTCTATTCCACCAACAGCATAGACTACAGCAATTTTATCCTTCTTAAAATCAGGTTTATCTTCATCGTCCTTGTCGTCACCTTTTGATTCATTTTGGTGATAGTCGGATATAGTGATCAGATGCAAATCATCATCCTTTGCAGTCGCTTCTAATCCAACTTTCGTTTTCAAAATCGAGATCACTTCATCACGATATTTGAGTCCATCTACCATGTGAGCTTCTGCTGCTTTATCAGGAGTAATGAAAGAAAGTGAATCGGCATACGCATTCAATTGTTCTACTGTGATACCTCTTGATTGAGAGATACCATCCAGCATGACATGCCAGATATCACCTATGAAAGTTTCCACCTGTAATTTATTTGCTTCCGACATGTGGTCGTAGATAAAGGGTTCAACAGCGCTTTTGAATTTGTTGTTCGGTCCACGAATAACCTGTGCTTCGATTTCTAATTTGTCGAGCATCTTTTTGAAGAACATCACTTCCGCGTTGATACCACGCCAGTCGAAAGAACCTTCCGGATACAGATAAACTTCGTTGGAAGCAGAAGCCACATAGTAGCCGCCCTGACTATAGTCTTCGGAATACGAAATGATCCATTTCCCACTGCTTTTAAAATCATCCAACGCACGACGAACATCGAGCATTGTACTCGGTGCGGCCATAATATTGATAGGCTCGAGAAATATGCCTTTGATATTATCGTCTGTTTTGGCCTTTTCCAGATCTTTTACAAATCGATTCAAACCCATTTTAGATTCAGAACTGAATCCTGCCGCGCCAAAATTGAATTCGTTTTCTGTTGCCCGATCGACAACAACTTCATCCAGTTTGATATGTAGCACCGAATTCTCTTCCACCTTGGTGGTCTTGTCATCAGAGCCGCTTACCGCAGCAACAATCATCAATACGAAAATCAGCACCAGCAAACCCATTGCGAGCACGGTGCCCAACATGGAAGCAAGAAGTGTTTTGAAAAAGTTCATTTTATAGAAATATTATGTATGAATATATGAATGCAAACGTATTGAGTCTTTACAGTTTCAACATGAGTTGATTACACCAGCGGCAAGAAGACAAACTTAGCGGTTGATGCATGCGACGGCAGGAGAAATAGAAGTGAGAGATGAGAGGTGAGGTGAGAGGTGAGAAGTGAGAGAGAATGTGGAGCCGCTATCTCAATTCTCACACTCACTCTCACACTGGGTCAGAGTGAGTGTGAGTGTGAGAGTTGAGAATCGAAGCCTTCCCTCCGGACTCGGAGCTGCGGGTATTAAATTCGCCGCATATGTCAAAAAGGACGATTTACCTATGCATCGGTGGCAATCTTGGGGAGCGTGAAGCAAACCTGGAAGAGACGCGCATGTTTCTGGAGTACAATTTTGGAGATGTGCTGGCTATTTCTTCGGTTTATGAAAGTGAAGCCTGGGGAATGATTGACGCACCTTCGTTTCTCAATCAGGTGGTCAGAATGGAGAGTGAGCTGAGCGATGAAGAGTTGCTCATCGAAATCGCTGACCTCGAAGAATTTTATGGAAGAGAACGCAGCAAGGCCGGTTATCTCTCGCGGGAGATGGACATCGACGTATTGTATGTCGACGACCAGATCATTGAAACAGAAAAACTCATCGTACCTCATCCAAAAATGCATCTGCGAAAATTTGTGTTGATGCCATTGAGTGAACTCGCGCCAGATTTTGTTCATCCTGTTTTGAAAAAAACAAGTGTTGAATTACTTAAGGAATGTGCTGATGCTTCAGAAGTAAAAAAGTGTTGAATCCGTATCGTTACATAGCCATTGAAGGTAATATCGGTGCAGGCAAAACAAGCCTTGCGACGATGTTGGCCAATGAGTTCGCCGCCAAATTGGTGTTGGAAGAATTTGCCGACAATACCTTTTTACCGAAATTCTATGAGCAACCGGAACGATATGCCTTTCCAGTTGAACTCAGTTTTTTGTCGGAGCGATTTTCGCAATTGAAACGTGAGTTGAATACAACTGATCTATTTGCTCCCAATATCATTTCCGACTACTTCATCAGCAAGTGTCAGATTTTTGCTAAGAATAATCTGCACAAGGACGAATACGATTTGTTTCTGAAAATGTTTGAGATTGTCCAGGGTGCTTGTCCGACTCCAGATCTACTGGTTTATCTGTATCTGAACGTAAACGATCTGCAATCGAACATCCGCAAACGCGGACGAGATTATGAAAAACAAATTACGGACGAATATCTCACGAATATTCAAAATCAATACCTGGAATTTATTCGTCAACACGAAGAGCTCCGCATACTGATCATTGATACATCAGATGTTGATTTCGTGAATAAAACACCGGATTATGACAAAATGAAAAAAATCGTTTTGGCCGAATATAGCACGGGGATACACCGGGTGAAGGTATAGAGGTGAGAGGTGAGAGGTTAGAAGTCAGAACGAAGAAGTTATTTTAATTTATGCCTATCGGATGCAGGCGGAGGCCTATTTATGCTGTTTTCATATAAATGGTATTAGATGCAAAATATTCCTCGAGAATATTTTTGAGGAAAAATTTCTTATGATCAGGACATACAAAGACCTTGAGGTTTATAAGCGAAGTTACAGTCTGGCTATAGGAATTAAACAACTTACCTCGAGTTTTCCTTCTGATGAAAGATACCTGCTAAAAGATCAGTTAAACCGATCGACAAGATCTATCCCGGCTAATATCGCCGAAGGATGGGCCAAAAGAAATTATGATGCGATATTCAAGAGGCAACTCATCGATGCAATCGGATCATGCGCAGAGACTGAAGTTCATCTTCAAATGGCCTTGGATTTTGGCTATATATCAAGTGACCTTTTTCATTCAAAAAATACTGAAATCGATGAAATTTATAAAATGCTCTATGCACTTCATCGAAACTGGAAAAGCCACAATTTCAAACCCCACTAGTTCCTCTCACCTCTCACTTCTCACTTCTCACTTCTCGCTTTCTCACCACTATCCCAGCACTTCTTTCATCTTCGCGCCAATCATCGCCGGACTTTCCACCACGTGGATTCCGCATTCGCGCATGATTTGTTTTTTTGCGGCAGCGCTTTCATTCTCGCCACTTACGATTGCACCCGCGTGACCCATCGTACGACCTTTCGGAGCGGTTTCACCGGCGATAAAACCAACGACTGGTTTTTTATTTCCGTTTTCTTTAATCCAGCGAGCAGCTTTCGGTTCCAGTTCTCCACCAATCTCACCGATCATGACGATACCTTTTGTTTCAGGATCGTTCATTAAAAGTTGTATCGCTTCAAGCGTGGTTGTTCCGATGATCGGATCGCCACCGATACCGATAGCTGTGGTAACACCCAAACCAGCTTTTGCAATCTGGTCGGCTGCTTCATAAGTCAGCGTGCCTGATTTCGAGACAATACCCACATTTCCTTTTTTGAAAACAAAACCGGGCATGATACCCACCTTTGCTTCGCCGGCAGTGATGACGCCCGGGCAGTTAGGACCGATTAAAGTGCAGCCACGGTCTTTGATGTATTCTTTCGCCTTCACCATATCGGCAACAGGAATTCCTTCTGTAATGGTCACGATCACTTTGATACCCGCTTCAGCAGCTTCCATGATGGCATCTGCGGCAAAAGCCGGTGGAACAAAGATGATGGTAACATCAGCACCGGTGTTCTTGACGGCATCTTCTACCGTATTAAAAACCGGACGATCGAGGTGAGCAGTACCGCCTTTGCCCGGCGTAACACCACCAACCACGTTGGTACCGAATTCGATCATTTGAGAAGCGTGAAAAGTTCCTTCGCTTCCTGTGAAGCCCTGAACAATCACTTTTGAATTTTTGCCGACTAAAACACCCATAATTGTTGTATGAAATTTTGGGCGAAAATAACCTCAATCAACGGTTGACCGTGAATTATCGTCGGTTAATTCTTGCGTCCATAATCGAACCTTACATTTTGATCATCCAGGATATTGATAATTCTTCGTTGCATATATCTTTGGTAAATGAAAACCTTTTTCTTCATCATATGCATTTTTATGCGTCAAATTATTCTTTGTCAGGTTTGTGATGGTGACATTGTATTGTATGACCAGGATGGGATTGACAGTTTTCAATCTACTTACCCGAATTGTACAATCATTAATGGAAATATTACGATTGTTGCCGGTACTGGAGGACCATATGCTATGGTAAATCTCAATGGTTTGCAGAACATTATCCAAGTAACCGGGGACTTGAATATCCACGTCAATAGTTACGCCACTGTTTTTTCATTGAATGGATTGAATTCATTAACCACGGTCGGTGGTTATTTGATGATTTCAGATAGTCAGGGACCCTCTGACCCGGCAGTTATTGTTGATTTATCACCTCTATCAAATTTGCAGCATGTTGATTCACTTATACTCCATTTGCCCATAATCACTGATATGTCTGCCTTTAATAATCTTTCTCACGCCAATACAATAGAGATTCAATTGGGAGATGCAGGAACATCCAATTTAGAGAACATTTTTCCGGCAATAGATACGATTGACAGCTTCCTTTTTGAAACTCGTTTCCATTACCCATACATTGAGAATTTTACAGGCTTTGAATCCTTAGTGGAAGCTAATGCAATCACTTTTTACAACCGGTGGTCGACTATGCAAGGGCCCGCTTATTTTTCACTTAATAACTTTAGTGCATTTCACAACCTTGTGAGTTGTGATGCCATTTTCATAGATCGGTCCTTTACCAATACTTTTTCGTGTTTTGAAAATTTATCACAGGTCGCGAACAGTGTGGATTTTCGTATTACCTCAACAACAGAATATTCAACTTTACAGGTTTTGGAATCCGTTGGAAGTTTGAGTATAGATCATGGTTTACAAGCGGGTGACTTGATTTTGCCATCCTTACAACACGTGCAGAATGGATTATCTTATGAAGGCTTGTTTTCAAATATTGAGCTGCCCGAACTAAATTATGTTGGTGGTGATTTTACAATTACAGTTGATTTGGCCGCATCCTTCGGCTTGAATGCTTTAAATATTAATTCACTTGATTCAATTGGTGGAAATTTCATTCTTTCTGAATCTTCCATCCCGGATTTGTCATTCCTCGATAATATAGAATTTATTGGAGGGACATTAACCTTCAACAACAATGATTTATTGACTGATTGCGATATTGATTACGTATGCAATCGAATCAGTGTTTCTCCGGATGATGTTATTGCTTTTGAAAATAATACCGGTTGCAACTCGGTAGGCGAAATACAAGCTCAATGCGCAGGAAGTTATGTTCAAGGAAGTGTTTTTATCGATTTGAATTGCGATGGAATTTTGAATTCTGATGATATTCTCTTACCGGGCCAGGTCATACTTGGGAATGAAAATGAGCCAATCGGCACTACATACAGTAACGGTAATTACCTGGTGGGTCTGGCTGATTTTACAACAACGGAATTTAGTTTGAATCCTCCACCAGGATTTTTGCCTGCCAATTCTTATTCAATTACTACCGGCGAGGCAATCGAAGTTTTTTCGAATTATGATTTCGGAATATGTTTCGATGGAAGCCCGAGTAATCTTTCAGTTTATTCATGGTCCGATACTCAACCTCGGCCAGGTGAATCCATCGAGTATTTCGTTTCAATCACAAACCTGGGCTCGTCGGAAACTTCTGCAATAGTCACTTTTGATATGAGTAGCATGCCCGGTGCCAGCATAACCAACGCCAATGGAGGCACAATTGACGGTTCCGTCGTGACCTGGAATAGTTCCGTTCTCCCTATCATGCAATCACAAATATTTTCTTTGACTTTTCTGATTGACCCAGCAACCGAATTAGGCACCATATACCAACCTTTAGCCACTGTGGCATCCGATAATGTTTCAATTATTGATATCGATGCGTCAAATAATTCCTATTCGTTCACCCAAACCGTAGTCGCAAGCTACGACCCAAATGATAAGACTGTGAACATTTCTGCTGTGAAACTTGATGAAGTTCCAGCAGGCGAAGGCGTGTGGCTTGATTATACAATCAGATTTCAGAATACTGGCACTGCAGAAGCGATAACTGTCCGGTTAGAAGATGTAATCGAAGAGGATCTCGACCTCTCTACGATTGAGATGCTGAATGCGAGTCATGACTATGAATTGTCATTCGTCGAAAATCGTAAAGTCGAATGGCTATTCGCAAATATCCTGTTGCCAGATATGATAACTGATGAGACAGGCAGTCATGGCTTTATTCATTTCAGGATAAAAACTAAAAACAATCTTGCATTGACGGACACAATAACAAATAGTGCAGCTATCTATTTTGATTTTAATGCCCCGATCATTACAAATGATGCAAGTACTGAATTTTATATGTGTCCGGATTCTTTTGTTGTCAATGGAGATGAAATAGTTTGTCAGTCCGAAGGAATAAACCTGACCATTTCCGGCGGATGGGATATTTATTCTTGGTGGCTTAATGATGTATTAGTTGCAAGCAGCAATGAATATGCAGAATTGAATCCTTCCACCGGCTTGTCATTATTCACCATACGGGCATCCACCGAACATTGCCAAATGGAATCGGAATTCGAGGTTGTTGTCGAAC
>JANOVT010000155.1:0-10228 GCA_031417525.1 Flavobacteriales bacterium
CTATAAGGTAGCCAACCTGGATTTTTGGTTTTGCCGTTTTTTCTAAGCCCTGAGATATTTTGAATGTACAATACCAACGGTATTTATTTTGAGGTTGGCAACCTTATAGGTAGCCCAAACAAGTCAGCACCCGGCGAAATGAAAATTTGAAATTCTGAGAAGTTGAAGGTTTGCGAGTTCTGTTCTGCTATCGTTTAATCTGAATAGAATCTAAAATAAAGTTTCCTCCACTCACTTCGCCATCATCGACTCTATCTCTTCAACCTCGATAGCAAAGTCCTTGAACAAATCATCATTGCCATCCTTCGTGATTAATATGTTGTTTTCAATGCGGATGCCAAGACCTTCTTCGCGAATATAAATTCCTGGCTCAACGGTGAACACATGTCCGGCTTCTACTGGTTTTGTCCAGTCACCAACATCGTGTACATCCAGTCCCAAAAAATGTGATGTGCCATGCATAAAATGTTTTTTATATGCCGGCCAATCAGGATTTTGATTTTTCACTTCATCCATTGTGATCAATTTCAAATCAACCAATTCTTTGGACATCATTTCGCCCACTGCTTTTTGATATTCGTGAAGTAAGACTCCCGGTTTCAGAATACTTTTTGCTCCTTTCATCACGTGCAATACTGCGTTATATACATCTTTCTGACGAGCGGTAAACTTGCCGCTCACAGGTATGCAACGAGTCATATCTGCATTGTAGTTGCCGTATTCAGCGCCAACATCCATCAACAATAAATCACCGTCGTTGCATTTTTTATCGTTGTCGATGTAATGCAAAACGCATGCGCTGGCGCCGGATGCAATGATGGGAGTATAAGAAAATCCGCGTGAACCCTGCCGTAAGAATTCATGCATATACTCCGCCTCAATTTCATATTCCGTCACACCGGGTTTCACAAATTTCATCACGCGCTCGAAACCACTTCTGGTAATGTCTATTGCTTTCTGAAGTTGAGCAACTTCTTCGCGATCTTTCACCGAACGTATTTTGTGCATGATAGGCGCACTGCGTTCAATGGTATAGTGAGGATATTCTTTTCTGAACCAATTTGAAAAGCGCGCCTCTCGTGTTTCAACTTCTACATTGGCACGTGTGTGCTCATTGTTGTTGAGATAAACATTTTTTGCTTCTGCAAGCAATCCTCGAAGCACTCGTTCTAGATCACTTAACCAATAAATAGTTTGCACTCCTGTCTGTGAGCGCGCCTGTTCCTTATTCAGTTTTGCGCCTTCCCAGATCGCTATGGTTTCGCTCGTCTCTTTCAGGAATAGTATTTCGCGGTGCTGTGGATGAAATGAATCCGGAAATACCATGAGCACACTTTCTTCCTGATCAACTCCCGACAAATAAAAAATATCTGATGCTTGCTTAAACGCCATGTGTCCATCGGCACTCGTCGGATAGACATCGTTACTGCAAAAAACAGCAAGACTACCAGGCTTCAGTTCCGCAGAAAATCTTTGACGGGCTTTGATATAAAAATCGGGTGAAAGTTTGATGTATCGCATTTGAATTAATTGAATTTTTAGTCCAGTAGTATTTCGTTATCCATATTATGCTCAACTCGATATGAATTCATATGTTTAGAAAGCACTATTTCATAGATGTGCATTTCAGATTCATCAATCCTAGGTATATAAAGTTGAATGTGATTTTCTATGCAAAAATCAAGTAGTTTTTTTTTGATAAAATCTGAAGAATCGTCGAGAGAGAAATACATTGTATTGAATTTTCGGATTGGATTATCTGACAGATCAAAAAAATGAAATCCGAGTACAATGTAAGAAATGGCATCCATTGAAAAATCAACCTCGCGGGTAACAATACCACCTAAACTGAGATTACCAATGGTTTTAAAGCCGCGAAGATCTTGCCTATTTTGCAAGTTGAGTACAATTCTATATTCCTCTTCGCTGGTCCAAGTCGCTCTTTTGGTGTGAAGTGAAATAACCTTTATATCATCAGATTCTAACTGAGCCAATTCGGTTGCAAATTCGTTCATGTCTTTTTCATATCTAACCTTTGCGAGATTTGAAATATAGCAAGTTGGATCTGGATGTTTGATGCTTTTCAAGAGTTTTTGCGTATCGAACTGCACAAATATTCCTTTATGCTTGCCATATAATCCCCACATGGCATCATTCTTTGGTTGATTGCAAAAAGAGATGATACCGTAATTAGAATTTACCGCAGCGCGAAAAATGGATTTTGATTCCTCAAAGTCTCTTCCAGTAAGAATGCTGCTCTTATGACTTAGGCGATCTGCAAGAGCGTATAAACCTCGACACTCAAAAATGTCATTGAGTTGGTCAATTGAAGAAGCATACAATTTACAATTGGTGAATGTGATGACTTTCTTCTCGTCTAACAAGATGAATTTTCCTATTGAGTACGGCAAGGTTTTTTCTATGGTCGATTCAACAGAAAGTCGTTTTGCGTTGTGGTCAACTTCATATTTGAAATCTCTGAACTCCATAAGATTCAAATCTCAACTGATAAAATTCCATTTCATCACTTCATCTTCTTCGATATCTCGAAGTGCTTTTTTCCCAAGAACTTGTTGCATGTCTCTTGGAGAAATGCCGCTCGCCGGTCTTTTCCAGGTGAGATCCGATGTCTCAATTGTTTTACCGGAGGGAATGGCCTTGGCGGCTACCAGACTTCTTCTCGCATTCGCACGTGCAGGAGCTTCGCTTTCCAGCGCTTTCATTTCAAAGGTGCCAAGCAATTCGAAAGTCCTATCCATTCTTGCGTGGAAATGTTTCAAATCTTCTTTATCCATGGCGTGGTAGTGATCGTTGCCTGGCAACGTTTTGTCATGCGTAAAATGTTTTTCAAGAACTGTCGCTCCGAGTAAGGTCGCAACCTCTAGCGTATGCATGTCTTTAGGTAAGGTGTGATCACTGTATCCCGGAACAACATTCGGGAACAACCGGATCATGTCTTTGATCATTCCAAGGTTGGCGTTTTCATCCATCGTAGGATAATTCAACACACAATGCATGAGACAAAGTTTATTCCCGAATTTTTCTATCGTCTCAACAGCCTGCATGACTTCCCATTTGTATGCCGCTCCGGTAGAAAGTATAATCGGTTTGCCAAACGAACATTGTAGTTCAATGAATGGAAGGTTGGTGATGTCGCTGCTGCTGATTTTAAAAACCGACATGAGTTCATTCAGGAATTTTGCGCTCTCCACATCGAAGGGAGTACTCATGAATTCAATGCCTGCTGTCTCACAATATCGGGCGAGTTCCTCATATTCTTTTTTCCAGAACTTATCATACTTTTTGAAAAGTTCGAATTGTGAACGTGTAGGTTCTTTGGTGATGTCCCAGTAGTAAGGTGAGTCCTTACTTGCAATTGTTTCGGCTTTATAAGTCTGGAATTTAATTGCTTCGGCGCCGCCTTCTGCTGCCTCATCAATGAGACGTTTGGCGAGATCCATGGAGCCTTCGTGGTTTACACCGGCTTCAGCAATCACATATGGTTTTACCGGAATACGCGGATTGTATTCGTTAAGGAAATTGACAAGTTTCATGTGGGCGAAGCTAATAGAGAAAACGGAAAAATGGATTCCGACCATCATTCACCACCATCCAGACAACTACAAGGCGGCGACATGATGATTTTACAATTGGGCAATATGGAACGCAACCGCTCCTGAGTTTCTGTACTAATCTGGTTGTGCAGTAAATCAAGGAATTTGAGATGTGGCAAATCCGACAAGGTACCCGGATAGTTTTCAATCGGATTGTCCCACAAGGCAAGTATTTCAAGCGACTTCAACTCGTCAATGTTTTCCGGAATAGAACTGATCAGATTATCAGCCAGATCTAGCTTTTTCAGATTTACAAGTTTTAAGAGACCCGCAGGAATGGAGTCAATTTCATTGTGCTGCAAACTCAATTCCTGTAGATACTTCAGTCTAAAAATTTCACCGGGGATCGATTGGATACGAGTCTTATCGAGATGCAGTTCATTGAGGTTTTTGAATTGTAATATTTCTTCCGGGAAAATATTCAGTTTTTGTTTACTCAGATCGAGACGATAAACGGATTCAGGATGCAGAGAGGCTTCCTGCAGGTTTTTGTAAACCTTCATGGAGTCAAGTGCCTGTTCATCGAGAAGCTGAGCTTGCACCAACCCGGACATTGCCAGTAAAACAAACATGATCACGATATGGATACTTCTTTTCAAAATAATGCTAATGCAGATTCAATGTCTTTTGCTATGTGATGCTTTAATTCATCAATCGAGCCAAATTTCAACTCAGGCCGAATGTAACCGATGAACTCAAGGCGGATTTTATCACCATAAATATCCTCATTAAATTCAAGAATATAAACTTCAACCGAACGCAAGTTGTTGTTGTTAATTGTTGGCCGAACTCCGATGCTCAACACGCCGCGAAGTTTCTTTTCACCCAGGTAAACCCACACAGCATAAATTCCATTGGCTGGAATAAGTTTAAAGGTATAGTCGCAAACGATGTTGGCAGTGGGAAATCCGATGGTCCGGCCAATCGCGTCCCCCCGAACAACAGTTCCCGAAATTTCATAATTGTATCCGAGATATCTCGAAGCTTCTTCAACTTCTCCTTTGTGCAAAGCTGAGCGAATTTTAGTTGAACTCACATTCATGTCATCAATCATCCGTGGCGGAATTTCTTCTACCCGAAATCCAAATGTTTCTGATAATTCAAGTAACGTCTGATGACTGCCCTCTCTGTTGCGACCAAAGCGATGGTCATATCCGATTACAACTGTGTCCGCTTGAAGTCCGGTAACCAGCAGATCACGCACGTATTCAAATGGAGAAAGTCTGGAAAAGTCAATCGAAAAGGGATAGATCACGAGGTGTTCAATTCCTGCTTCCGCCAGTTTTTTTGCTTTTTCTTCTGGCGTATTGAGTAATTCAATGTTGTGGTCTTCCGGATGCAGAACCATCCTCGGATGCGGATAAAAGGTGAGAAGAATACTTTCTCCTCCGGTTGCAGCGGCCAGATTTTTCAGTCTGTCCAGAATGGATAAATGACCGAGGTGCACACCATCAAATGTTCCGATAGTGACAATCGGATTTTTGGTTTCAGTAAGTGAAGTGAAGCTGGTGTGAATTTTCAATGGGAGGAAATTGCAGGGCAAAAATAGAGTTCAAAAGAAAGAGGCCGGATAAACCGGCCTCTTTAGTTCATTTCAGTGAATGCATTATTTGGTTACGTTCATTTTTTGAGTGAACAAATGTTCACCGTCGATCACGAGGTTCACCATGTAGTTTCCTACCGAAAGATTTGAAACATCGAATGAATAGTTATTGCTACCACTCATCTGTCCGATGTTTTTGAAATCCATCAATTTACCGGTGACATCACGAACTTCATAAGCAACGTAATGAGGACCCTGCAAAGAAAACTTCAGATTTGCAGTGTTTACCACTGGATTTGGATTGATTTGGAATGACTCAAGTCCAGCGATTTTGCTAAGTTCTTCTACAGATGTAAGATCAGCAAGTGCCAGACGGATAGCTGGAGTAAAATCAGTTAATGATCCCAATCCGAAGAACCAGATGAATTCCCCTTCAGTAGTCTCCGCCCAGGTACCGGTTGAAAAGTCAGCATCGTTTTCAATTCGGGCTTGAACAGCAAGCCTATAAGCACCTTCATCGATTGTCTGAATTCCAACGAAATAAAGATTCGCTTCTTCCATGTCTGAAGTCGTTTCAAAAGGAATATAAATAGGGAATGATTGAACTTGATTTGGCGTCCATGCAGGTAATACATCGTATTCTCCACCTGTTACAAATTCTGCGTCCGTCAGGTTGTAGTCATCACCCTGCTTCATCAAAAGCACGGTAATTGGCGTTGCATCTGTCGTCAGGTTGTCAAATCGAACTGTCAGTCCGTAGGCAGTTGATCCTGGGTTGTAGCAAGTGAGGTAGCTACCGAATCCGGTTGGTGGATAAGGATCTGTTGCTGTTCCTGTTCCCGCGATTGGCTCCATCTGTGAGTTCAATTGACCAGGTGTTGGATCATCATGGCCGTATTCGTAGTCTGTTACAAAAAACTTACGAGTGATGGTGTTGTTTGCGGGAGTATCATCTGTTTCTGGTGATGACAATGTTGTGCGGGCATAGTAAGTGCCAATAACCGTTGGAGTCCATCCTGTCTCGATATAAAGAGTGTCATAAGGATCTGTTGGATCTGGAAGAAGTGAGTTGGGAAGTACTTCGAGGTCTTCTGACCAGCTGCCTATAACTGCCTGAGTTGCATCCAAAATCTCAACTGTCAATGTTGCATTGTGCGGGTTTGTGCCAATGTTAGAATAGACTGCTCCGATAGCCATACCATCCGGACGTGTTTGCTCCAATGGAATAACGCGGAATTCGAAATCACCAGCAACATCACCTAGAGGCAGGTAAGAAAGAACCATGTCATTTTCAATGCTATTGGCCATGATACTTACATCATCAATTCCCCAGAAGTAGTGAGAATGTGTTGAGTTACCGTTTGGCTGCCAGGCGAAGCGGAACGTTACACTTGACTGATATGCCGCAGCTCCGGAAATATCAATCTGAGTGATGTATGGATTGTCAGAAGCGTCATTAGCACCGCCAGTGAAATCTGGAGCAGCGTCGAATACAAACCATGAATTTCCACCATCGTTGGATACTTCTACCCAAAGTGGCTTGGCATCAAAGCAGCAATAGCGAAATGTCTGCTCAAATTGAAGCACCGCGCTGGACGCTGAGCTCAAGTTGATTACTGGAGAAGTAAGATATCCGCTAACATCTTCGGCAGGATTTGTCACTGGATCGATTTCACCACCTTGATAAAGGTCGCAGTCAAAAATAATCCAGCCGTTGTCTGCTGAAGTGGATTGAAGCCCGTCACCATTGTTTATGTCAGAATAAGCGCCATTTGGACTATCTGCATCTGCTACCATCCAGATGGAATTGCCACCAGAATCTTCAAATGTCCAGAATCCAAACGGGTTGTTTCCGTCAAAGCCATTGGCGAAATCTTCAGTGAAAAAGGCCGCTCCTCTTTCTAATGTGTTGTTCAGAATTCTATTAGCCTCACCTGCTTCTATCGACATTCTTGTTTCGTCGTTTGTCGCTTTGCGAGGAGTGTGCTTTGTCAAGTTGTCACCATTGACATACTGTTTGTTCTGGGAGCTGGCTATGAGTGCTGCCGACAACCCGAAAAGGAGAGTAAAAATTCTTTTCATTATGTGTAATTTGATTATTAAATAGTCCGAGGCCAAATTACACTGATAACTTGATTATCCCTACCATAAGCACAAAAAAAGGGCTCCTTTAACAGAAGCCCTTTCATTTGATTTATTTAAAGTCGATTACTCAACGATCATTTTGCGCGTTGTGTTCATTCCACCTTCATTGATGGTATACAAATAAACACCTGGTGCATATCCTTCCAGATTCAACTCGTAAGTGAATTTACCAAATGAGCGGTTGCCCAAATCAATACTTTCTATCACCTGACCTGTAATACCCGTTACCGTAAGAACCACTTTAGTAGGTTTTTTAACTGAGTAAACAATCGTTGTGCGATCGCTTGCAGGGTTTGGCATGTTCTGGTTCAGAGTAGCATTTGAGGTTCTTTCCTGAACGCCATCAAAGCAATACAAACTTGCGTCACAATCACCGAGCAGACGAACCATTGGTACACCTGATGTGGCACCAAAAGCGTTTGCTGTAAAGTTCCATGAAGAAACCCATACATTACTTCCTGACACAGGTACACGCAATGAGTCTGAAGAAGTTACTGCTACCAGATACACGTGGTCAGCCAAAAGTTGAACCGGAGCAACGAAATTGATACAGGTGAAAATGTTGTCATTAACGCCATTCAACATTCCATCTGTTATTTCTATTTCTTCAGTTTCTGAATTGTTAACCACTTCAAATGTAGGTACACCAGTTTCATCCAGGCCCAGGAAGTCGTAAACCACTCCAGACAAAGAAGCCCCAACGACAGAACCGGCACCTACTGCAAATTGAATTGCGTGGAATGTCTGATCAGCATAAATATCGAAGAGGTTACCTGATAAGTCGCCTCCATCTGCAAGTAGCATGAAAGCCTGAGCACCGTCCTGATCACGTGCGTATACACACTCAGTCATTTCAAAACCAGTGTAGCCAACATTGTCTGTAAGATCCGTTTCGAGACCATCAGAATCAGAGCCGGCTGTAGCAGTAATTGTGTAATTACCTACTGCATCAGGATAGTATTCTGAAACAACTGATAAAGTGTCTTTCGTTAGACTCTCAAGCACTTCATCCGGTGTTGATGTCCAGGTTCCAACGGATGTAACATTTTGGAATACTTCAATTTCAAGAGTCACATTGGTAAGATCATTAAATCCGTTATTCGATGATACCGCGGTAGCATGAACAGCACTGGACTGAAGCAAAGGGATCATCGTATAATCCCAGAAACCCAATCCGAATGTTGCTTGATTCCAGTCGCCGATAACAGCTTTGTCCAAAGTGAGGCTGTATTCTTCGAGGTCGCCGATAACCACGTTGTCAACAGCAAAACCTGAAGCCCACTGACCTTCATCACTCCAGCTAAAACGGATGCGTACATCCGGAAGTGATGTGTATTCGAAAAGTGTGAATACTACAGTCTGCCAAACACCTTCTTCTACAGGAAGAAAGCCATCAGCATCCAAAGGATATTGAAGATCGGTCCATGAAGCGCCGCCGTCTGATGATACAGATACGAACGCATCACCACCACCAAAATTTTGGTCGTGGTAAATGTCAAATGTTATTGCCGGGTAAATGGCAGATGCAAAACTGATAGATGGCGTTTCGAGAAAAATGTCGCCCATATCACAATCGCAAGGTGTAGCATCGTCGTTAGCTCCGGCAAATAGGTTTCCGGTGCCTGTTTCAACTACTGGCCAGTAACCACCGGCATTGGCAATTTCACTATTGATGATTTCAAAGGCAGGGCCTACGAAGTCATCTCCGGATGTTGCTGTGCCGTTTGTTTTGTCCACGTCCACTGTCGACCAGGTGTCTGGAAGGAGTGCAGGATATGGTCCTGTAACGGCTTCAAAGTTCTCTTCAAGAAACACAGTACGCATTCCAACTGAATGGTTGTTGTTTTCCACACGACGTGGAGTCATACGGTCTGTGTTCTCACGGGTTGGTTCATATTTCCGGCTGTAGTCTTTTACCGAGACTTGTGCCAGGAGACCAGAACCAATACAAATTGAAAATGCAAGTAAGTAGATTTTTTTCATTTGATTGATGATTTTAAAAAGGTCAAAAAATTCGGCTGCAAATATAGAAAATTCTAATTGCCGCCAGTTTAGGATAATTCAAGGAAACCATGAACTAACCGCACCGCAAGATATACAGCAGGTTTTGTTCTTACCCTAAAGATTTTTACAAAATTGTTTGATTTTTTTCTACGCGGGCGGCTATCAATATGCTGATCTCATAAAGAAGCAAAATAGGCAAGGCCACCAGCAATTGACTCGTGACATCCGGTGGCGTCAGCACGGCAGCGATGATCAAATTGACTACAAAGGCATGTTTTCGGTATTTTCTTAGAAAGGTTGCGGTTACCAGTCCGACTTTTGATAAAAAATACATGAGAATTGGAAGCTGAAAGATAAGCCCGGTGCCAAACACAAGTGAAGTAGTAAGTTTCAAATACGAAAGCACCGTGGCGTTGTTTTCTACATCCGCGAATTGATAGTTGCCCAGAAATTGAATACTCAATGGCGCTAAAACGAAATAACCAAACACAACTCCGAGGAAAAAAAGAAGCGACACAAAAAAGACGATGCCATTCACTGCTTTGATTTCTCGTTCACGAAGTCCCGGGCGTATAAAACTCCAGAGCTGCCAGAAAACAAACGGAAACGCAAGGATGAGACCGCCCACCAGACATACCATCACATCCGCATTCATATTTCCACCCATGGTCGTGCTCTGAAGGGAAAAATTTGGTGGTTGCAGACAAAGTTCTTCACCCAATCCCATTTTATGTGACCACGCACAAAAGGCACGATAAGTAATAAAATCGGCTTTGCGGGGACCCATGATCACATCGTTGATGACAAAATCATGAAAACAAATGATCAGTATGACTCCGGCTACAATGCCCAACACCGCCCGAAACAACCTCTTGCGAAGTTCTTCCAAATGTTCCAGAAATGACATGTCCTTTTTTTCTTC
>JANOVT010000156.1:0-12644 GCA_031417525.1 Flavobacteriales bacterium
GCCTCCTCCCACGAACGAAGCATTGTCATTCTGAGCGAAGCGAAGAATCTGCTTGAGCTAATTGTAGTGGATCATTATTAAAAATCCAGCTTTTTTTAGAGGCGATTTAATCGCTGTATGATCCTGATCATGTCGCCACGACCGTTGACCCTCAAAGTCACCTTGAATTGATGGAAAGGCTCACCACACCTTTGGCCCCATGTTAAACCCTACATTGTTGCTCACTGTCGCTGAATGCGATACAGCAATCGCGAAAGCGAATGAAAAGAAAGTTACTTACGAAAGTCGTAAGTTCTCTCTCACTCGTCAAATCCCTAATCTTGAGGGGGCTGTGGATGTTGATCAGATGATCATTGGTCTACAGAGCGACATCGAAGGACTCAATCTGTTGATTGCGCAATCAACAAATGAAGACCTGGTCGATGACCTCACCAAGAGAAGGAACAATTTTCAGAACAGATTAATTGATCTGCAGAACAGGCCTGAAACATCGGTCGTGTCTGTCAAGGTTGATAAACATCTGGATCTGGAAATTGCAGAAGCAGGTATAGCCGCCGCCACGGCTGCACTTAGCGCGTACACGACGAGACGCGCTGAATTGGTTGCAGCAGCGTAATCAATTTACTGACATAGGCAAACCTTTGACTGGCCACCGCAATTGCGGTGGCCTTTATTTTAAATGATCCTCAACGATCTCCCCCAAAGTACCTCCTGTGGTGCGAATAAAAGATTATGGAATGGGCTTTTTATCTGTCTTCTGTTTGATTTGTAAATGAATTCCTCCAGTAAATTTTGAAGATGCGATTCAGATAAGTGATGTAAAAATTCATTTATCAATCGTTTCAAATTTTCGATGGAACAATGAACCCAAGGCATTTGTGGAGGATCATTTTTTTAAATTTGGAAATTAACCATTAAATGATTACTGTTGCTTCAAGAAATATAAATACATAATTACTATGCCGGAACCAAGATTAGAAAGAATGATCATAAACGCGCTCGTGCTGAAACACGAGGCCGCCAATGGAAATCGTAAGCCAATAACCGTGGTGTTCAGCTTAGAAACTGAGGTTGGAACTAATATTTCACCATATGGAACTTTACCACGAAAGACGTCAGCCAATGGTTATGGTTATTCGTTTGAAATGACTCACGCGCCGAAAGATGCAAAGGGAATTGTAATTGCTCCTCCAAAAAGTGGGTCCGACCAGTTATTAATCTATGAAACTACACTGCGGCCAAGAAAGATAAATCCCTTCAGCCAAGAAGAGACACCCGTTTGGTTATCGGGTAGTTATGTTTTTTCATTTTCATTTCGATATAAGCAATTGTTGGATGAATGGGTGGAGCGCAACGGTCACATCATGTTCAAGGTAGAGATAGAATAAGCTTAAATTCTACTGACATTTTTCTAGAGCAATAATTTGCCATGCCTTTTCAAACCCTTAGGCCGGCATTGCCGTACACGATTTGATCAAAAGATTGTCGAGAGCCCATTCTTTTTCTGGGATATCGATTATTAAGGTGTCTCAGAATCTGATCTGGTTACCAATCTATTTATCATTTAATTTAATAATTGTGTAAAATGTCTATACACAATAATGACCGGTTTAAGTATACTATAACGCGGCTGCGTTTTTTTGGTTCAAAAACGAGGATATAACACACGAAGAATTCGTCCATCTCATTGCAGATAGAGACCGAAGATTATTAGCTCGTTAACCCCCTCTCAGAATTCAAATGAATTGTTTGACATTCATATATTTCGGTCAAAATAAATAGCAATGGTTATACAGGACAGAATTTAGTTGAAAGTCGATATGCATGGAAATATTAAATCAAATTATGGACCGCCTAACGGAGGATGAAAAATCTGAAGTTGCGGCATTAATACGGACATCAAAAGGTGATTCATTGGAAGAACAGGTCTTCGAACATTTAAGAAAAGATGTTTCGGGAGATGAAGCGGATATCAAGTCTGTATTGTACGAATCAGACAATGCAGATGCATACCACAGCGTGAGGAAGCGGCTCATCCGCAAAATTGCCGGACAAGTGGGTGCAAAAAGTATAGCGGATGATCATGAGGGTTTTGGCATGGTGATCAAGTGGATTTTCTTTTCTGAAAAAATGATTCAACGGAATGCATCTGATGTTGCACGTAATTTTTTAAAGAAATCGGAAGATTGGGCCATCGAAAATCAACGTTTCCTGGTATTGGATGCCGTCTACGATGTGCAGCTCACCTATTTCGCTTTATTAAAACTAGATCCTGATGTCATCCATCAAAAAATGGAGACAAATTTTGAAAATCTGATGATCGCCCGGAAATTGAATATAGAATACAGCAAAGTAGTTGTAGAAACACAGAAGAATAAAAAATTGGGAAACTTGTTCAATCCAAGAGCGCTGTTGGAGAAGGTTTTCGCAAACCAGGAACTTGTAGAGCACGGTCTGAATTCCCTGGATTTCATGTATAAACTTGTCCTTCTTGTTCGCACAAAGGCAGTCATTTCTAAACAGTATAGCCAGTTTTATCGGTTCGCAGTGAAAATCTACAATGATTTGACATTGAAAAAGGCATTTTTCGGAGGTGCTTTCAGCGTGGAACTGCATTTTCTGTATGTGCTTGCTCAGGCTTCCTATCGTTTGTGGATGTTGGATGATACAAGCATGTGGCTCAATAAAATGGATCAGTGTTTTCCAAAGGACCATAAAGAAAGGCATCCACTTTACACCCGCTACATCCAGATGCGTGCAGCCATTCAGACATACACAGGAAAGGCGGACGAGGCTATTGTGCTATTGTCCGGAACCTTGGAGAATTGCAGACAATTTCTGCCGCCAGTTGATATTCTTTCGCTTCATGTGAGTTTATCCATCAACCACTTTTGTTTGAAAGAATATAAGAAGGCCAATGCTCACCTGGTCCAGATCAATCATTCCAATGCATGGCTGGATGAGAACATAGGTCCGGAAGGAAGATTTAAACTTCAGCTGATGGATATAATATATCAGTATGATTTGGAAAGACCGGATATCGCGGAAGGAAGGATAGTGAGTATGCTGAAAGGCTTTGAGGGTTTTTTGACTCAGCCCGCAGTTGCGCGGGGAGGAAGATTTGCCAAGTTGATCTTAAAAATGATCGGCGACCCCAATTACGTAACCACCGAAAGTTTTGCAAAAGAAGTAGAAGCAGCCGAACTGCGCACGTTGGAATCCATGGAAGATATCCAGGCCATTGCATTTTTTTGTTGGCTTCTCAGCAAAATGCAGTCGCGCGATTATTATCAGGTCTTGCGGGAATGGGTAAAGGTTACCAGACGACGACACCAGGAAGAATCGGACGATACCTCAAAGGATAAACTTGCGCGGCCAAGTGATGATGAGTTGCAAAATCTGGATTGAGAGCATTCAACTTTCCCGATGCGTGCTGAGCCAAGTGACGTATTTAGAGCAGGGTTTATGCTTATCAAGCCGGCTTCATACCTCGCTTCTTAGATGAGGCATGCCCGCGCGATGAGGAGATTTTCGTTCTTATACCAATGTCATTTATTTTCTAATTCAATAAAAAAATAAAGGCAACTACATATCAAAACGGACAAGAAGAACTACAAAGGGGTGAAAACAACACGAATGTTTTGATTGAATTGAAATCTCAGTATAGTTCAGCGATTGAATCATTAAACAAACGTTTCACCGATGAACACAACGCTAATGCACACCTCAAACTTCCGTTTCATGGTATAATGACGCCAGACGAAGAGCGGCTTTTATCTGGTCTTCGATCTCAAATAGATGAAATGGAATCGCGTAACCTGCTGACAACTTAATTAGATTATCCTCATATTCCATTGCTTCGGTTCTATATGCAGTAACCACGCTCCATATAAGTTTTTCAGTTTCCTTTATCAAATCGCCATAATCCACTTCCCACGCTTTTATCTTCTTTGTGCTAGTGAACTTGTATTCATGTCCTTCATAATTTTTCCAAAGTATTCTAAACTCAATCGTGAATATTAGAATAGACGTTTCACTCCTTTCAATTTCAAGTTTACCTAATTCCCTGTCTCCTTTGTTTTCGTCTAAAGGAAACGCACCTCTTGTTTCATAGGTGATTTTACTGTCTGAAATTATTTCAGTTTTAAACTTTGGATATTCTAACATCACTTTTTTTTCTTATCAATAGACTTCATTTGCTTGCCTGTTAGTTTTAGGTTCGCTCTAACTTTCTTAATGTCTTCGCCGCCGGGCAAGTTTTCAGGAACAACACCGCTTATTTTTTGCATGGTGCTTCTAACGGTTTGGCCTACCATTTTCGCAGCGGATTCAAGCGAGTTTTGGCCATATATGTTTTCTTGTTTGATCTTTTCTTCTGTTTGTGTTATTCTGAAAAGATTGGCCGCCAATTCAGTTTTACCCATAAAATCCAACAGGGTTCTGTTTTCGGGTACACCACGAATAGTTTTTAAATCTTTCATGTTCTTGTTGTACATACCTCTATACCCTGCATTCTGAAAGAATCCGTAATTCTGAACACCCGCTTTATGAGCCACGCCCGATAGACTTTTTTCACCTTCTGTAACTTCATCACGAACAATAACGCGCTCAACTTTGTCAACTTGATCTAAATAACTATCAACCGCACCCGCTAACGTTGCAAAATATGCCTGCGCTCGTGCAACGGCTGGCTTCTTCCCGTCCGCATTCATTACCGTTAAATAACAAGCGAATCTTGAAAGTTTGTAATCTATTGCTTGCTTGCCATCGACAGTTGTTTCTATCTGAATTATGTTTTCAAATATTGGAATACCTAAAGTGTTACAAGTAACCATTGCTTTGCTTATTGCCTTTGCAAAAGTTGTCGCGGATTCATAACCAAGCAAAACCATAAGGTCGGCCGCCATCCAATAAGTAAATCCGTTTTCTTTGCACCTTTCTTCAAAGTGTTCGCCTGTAAATTCGGGCGGGAATAATTCGTCAATCATGTTTTGTGGTTGTGTTGACGCGAATTTAAGAAGTGCTGACAATGAACGGTCATTTTGTTGGGAACTGTTCTCACTATCGGGTTGTGAAGAATGACTTTTTTTCATGTAAATAGGGTGTTTTTATTCAGTTTTTCACCCCTTAAATATACTGCTGAAACACTAGTAAAACCTAACATTTAACAAAATAAATTCGTTTTAAACATAGAAGTTGTGAGGACAGGAATATATTTGCCTCATGTTTACACAATTCAAATCATTACCCGCACTATTTGACCACTTTTCAAACGATGAAATTTGCGTTCAATATTTGGAGCAACACCGTTGGAATGGCAAAGTAACTTGCCCTCATTGCGGCTCTGAAAAGTTTTATAGAACTGTCAAGGTTAAGAAAGACGGTAGCAAGGTGAATCAATACAAGTGTGGAACTAATACCTGTTATAAAAAGTTTAGTGTAACGGTCGGAACAATGTTTGAAGCGTCAAAAATTCCTCTGCGTTTGTGGTTTGGTGCTATCTATCTCACAACAGCACACAGAAAAGGAATATCTTCTTTGCAGTTAGCCCGTGATTTAGCGATAACACAAAAATCAGCGTGGTTTCTTATGCACCGTATTCGCGCAATGCTGACAGACAAAGCCCCTAAAATGCTTGCTGGCACGGTCGAAGTAGATGAATCTTATTTCGGAGGCCGCGAAGCCAATAAGAAAAAACATAAGAGAACAAAAGGCACAACAGGACGTTCGACCAAAACCAAAACTGCGGTTTTAGGCATGATCGAACGAGGCGGGCGCGTAGTCGTTCAAGTCGTACCCGATGCAAAGTCTAAAACTATTACCCCGATTGTAAAAGCGAACGTTAAGCATAGTTCAATGGTGGTGACAGATGAATGGGGTTCATACAACGGTTTACACACTGATTATTTTCACGAAACTATTCAGCACAAGACAGACGAATATGTTCGTGATGGTTATTGGCACACCAACACCATTGAAGGTTTTTGGTCGCAACTTAAAAGACAGATTTATGGCATTCACCACTTTGTTAGCGCAAAACACTTGCAGCGTTATTGCGACGATCAGCATTCAGACACAATCTTAGAGGCGTAAAAGACTTTGAACGCTTGCCGCTTGCCCTCAACCAATGCACAGGACGGCTCAAATATTTAACTTTGATTGAAAAGAAGTAACTTTGCGCAATGGCAAAGAAAGAAGCGGCTAAAACGCCCTTAAAACGCATTCAGAAGTTAACCGTTAAAAAGGGCGTAACTTTTGAAGATATTATCCGCGTCGCGGTAACTGATAAGCCTAAAAAGAAGTCGGGCAAAAAGTAAGTTTCTCAGTATTTACGGGTATTCTATCGGTGACGGTTTCGCACTATGTTTGGCGAAATACTATTCCAATGTCTATAAAAAACACTTCCGTAACTAACATACATTTTGCCCTTTCCGTAAATGTCCCCGCCTCCGAGATAGAGTTTTGGGGAATTGAGTTTCAGCCCCCAATGTTTGCGCCACTAGGGAACGGGCTAGAAATTATGGTTACGGTTGAAATTATTAAGGGAAAAGAAT
Organism: Flavobacteriales bacterium; assembly: GCA_031417525.1. Taxonomy (GTDB): domain Bacteria; phylum Bacteroidota; class Bacteroidia; order Flavobacteriales_D; family Sanyastnellaceae; genus JAIBBG01. The sequence continues at coordinate 6,555 of JANOVT010000156.1, forward strand.
CTACTAATAATCACTATATATGTGAAACTACATTCGTCGTGGTTGACTATTCTCTTAATGCTATAAAAACAGATAAAGAGAGAAAGTTTATGGTTGAACTGTATAAAGCGGCATTAGCACACGCTCGAATTGAAATAGCTTCATTTAGGCTATCAAACAACCTAGAAGTCTTACCATTCGTTCCAATGATAGCCGACGATGATTTGAGGAATGAAATAGACACAAAAATTTCCTCACTCTTGAATTAGAAGGCGCGGCCCTATGGCCTTCTTTGTACCAATTTTTATACTCTAACCCTTCGGATTTTTGCCCGTAAGATTTTGAAAATTCCATTTAGCGCTCTTGTCCTTCTATATATGTAGGAGCCAAAATAAATTCTACAGTGGTAAATGCCGATACCTACAAACAAATAGGCCAATAAGGCGCAGCCGAAATTGGACTATATTGTTTGTGAAATCGGTATTAAATGGTCTATAATTCGACAGATAAAAGTTCAGCTCCTAATTTATGAAGCGAAGTTTCAATTTTTTTTGCTTGATTTGGACGCGGTTTCTTTAACCCAGATGAGTAATGCTGTAATTGTCTTTGATTTATTCCCGTGATTCGTTCGATCGCGGCTTTTGTAAATATTCCTTTGTAAAACTGAAACAAGCTTTGAGCATCGAACTTATAGACCAATTCATATTGGCCCTTTAATACAGATGGCAGCTCCTTGTTATGTTTAATAAAAAGTTTTAATCCGTCTTCTACAGATTTTTTTGCCTCCTCAACAGTTGAGCCGGCTCCGTAAACTCCGGAGACATTTTCGATCCAAGCACCATAGTCATCTTTACCTCTTTCAATAATCACTTTGAGCTTCTTCATTTCGATGATTTTTTGTTCGTTATATCTATTTTAATTCCATGTCCTTTTCTATTTTCATCCTCAATCCCTTGCCAATTTCTTTGGCTCCATGGTACGGAACTGGATAAGTTCTGTTACCCTTCTGATATATGTAGTGACTTCCTTCGGCCTTCACATAAGACCATCCGTTCTTCTTAATCTTACGATGCAACTCCGAGTACTTCATAAATTTAAATCTTATGGCGAAGGTAGTAAATGTACTACTAGTTCACAAGTGTATCGATTTTATGTTCATTTTATGAAGAAACAAAGCTTGAAGGCACACCGATGGCGGGCAAATACCAATTGATTATTGATTGGTATTTCAGAATGATCAAAAGGTCCCCAGATCGAATCACACGAATTCAACTTTCCGCTTACATTCGCAGCAACAATTCTAATTAACCACTATGGAAACGATTCCTCTCAAATTTATTTTCATTTTCCTCATCGTCTTTTTATTGCTCAAATCATTTGTTGTGATTCAACAAGGATTGATGGGTGTAGTGACCGTCTTCGGCAAATATCGTCGTGTCATGTCACCGGGACTTAACTTCAGAATACCTTTTATCGAAGTGGTATTCAAGAAAATTTCGACACAGAACCGTTCTGTGGAGATGGAATTTCAGGCAGTAACACAGGATCAGGCCAATGTCTATTTTAAATCAATGCTGCTATATTCTGTGATGAGCGGTGAGGAAGAAATCATCAAACGTGTTGCTTTCAAATTCATTGATGAGCGCAGTCTGATGCAAACTCTTACACGCACGATTGAAGGAACCATTCGTTCTTTCGTGGCAACAAAAAAACAAGCGGAAGTGCTTTCACTTCGCAACGATATCGTAGAACACGTAAAGTCGGAAATTGATAATCGTCTGGAAGATTGGGGTTATCATCTTCAGGATTTGCAGATCAATGACATCACTTTTGACGAAGCTATTCTTACCAGTATGAGTAAAGTGGTTGCAAGTAACAACCTCAAAGCTGCTGCGGAGAATGAAGGTCAGGCTTTATTGATTACCAAAACAAAAGCGGCAGAGGCAGATGGAAACGCCATCAAAATCGCAGCACAGGCTGAACGTGAAGCGGCACAGATGCGTGGTCAGGGTGTGGCGCTCTTCCGTGAAGAGGTGGCTAAGGGTATGCAAAATGCTGCGCGTGAAATGCAACAAGCCAATCTGGATACTTCAGTCATCATGTTCAGTATGTGGACAGAAGCTGTGAAGAATTTCGCTGAATACGGTAAAGGCAATATCATCTTCCTAGATGGTTCTCCGGATGGCATGGAGAAAGTGATGAAGCAGATGATGGCGATGAATAAGATGATGGATAAAAAGTAAAGTCAGCTTCGCTGTTTCAGGTTCATAGTTTCAAGTTCATAGTTTCAAGTTTGTGAAGTGGAAGAGTGCGGTCATGACGCGCTCTGGGTCATATAAACAGTTTGCTGCTATCTCATTTTAAGATTTTTGAAGCTTCGCTTCTATTCGACGCAGAGCACGTCTTAGGAGCAGAGATACGCAAAGAATCATTTAGCATAGCTCTGCGAAACTTTGCTCCTAAGACGATCTCTGCGTCGAATAAGCAGCTTGCTGCCTGAATCTCCCTCATGATCTAAACCACTCATCAAATTCCTTCGGATGATTTTGGGCAATCTTTCTAAATTGTCCCCATGAAACTTATTTCCCAATTACTTCTAGGTGTCTCGATTTTGATGACGCTTGATCATCACGCGCAGACTAAAACAACAACTCCGCCCAAAGAGGATTTTACCTCAGACATGTTTTCTGCTTTGAAATTTCGTTCGATCGGACCGGCGATGACTTCAGGCAGAATTGCTGATTTCGCAGTCAATCCCGATAATCATAGCGAATATTATGTCGCTGCCGCATCCGGCGGTGTTTGGAAAACGACCAACCACGGTGTGACATTTCAACCCATTTTTGATGGGCAGGGTTCATATTCGATTGGTTGTGTTTCTCTTGATCCTTCCAATTCAAATACGGTTTGGGTTGGCTCGGGTGAAAACAACAATCAACGGTCATTGGCCTATGGTGATGGTGTTTACAAAAGTGAAGATAGTGGTGCTTCATGGAAAAATATGGGGCTGAAAAATTCGGAGCACATCGCCGAAATTATTGTTCACCCGACGAATTCAAACATCGTTTATGTAGCAGCTTACGGACCGGTCTGGACAGAAGGCGGCGATCGTGGAGTGTATAAGTCAACGGATGGCGGCATTACCTGGACGTGTGTCAAATCAGTAAGTGCCTACACAGGTTGCAATGATCTGGTAATGGATCCACGAAATCCGGAGGTATTATATGCTGCGTTTCATCAACGTATGCGCAAGGTGTATACATACATCGGAGGCGGTCCTGAGTCTGCACTTTATAAGTCAACCGATGGCGGAACTACCTGGAAAAAAATGGAAGGCGGATTACCCTCCGGTGATATTGGCAGAATGGGTTTGGCGATGAGTCCGGTTGATCCTGATGTTTTGTACACGGTTGTGGAAGCTAAAGAAGGCAGTGGAGGAATCTATAGAACAAAAAATGCTGGTGCGAGTTGGGAAAAGCGCAGCGGATTTTTTACTTCAGGAAATTATTACCAGGAAATAGTATGTGATCCAAATTTGATTGATCGCATTTTTATCACAGACACTTATTACAAGGTCAGCACGGATGGTGGTGAATCAGTGCATGATCTTGGAGAAATAAATAAACACATTGACAACCATTGTATATGGATTGATCCGAACGACGGTAATCACTTGCTGGTAGGTTGCGACGGAGGTGTTTATGAAACATGGGATTATGCCGGTTCGTGGGAATTCAAAGAAAATTTACCCGTTACCCAATATTATAAAGTTGCTACCGACAATGCTTTACCATTCTATAACGTTCATGGTGGAACGCAAGATAATTTGAGTCATGGCGGGCCATCCCGCACCACTTCCGTGAATGGAATTGTCAATTCAGATTGGTTTATCACTTCTACCGGTGATGGTTTTGAATCGCAGGTTGATCCGTTGAATCCGGATATTATTTATGCTCAAAGTCAATATGGCGGATTGGTGCGTTTTGATCGCAAGAGTGGAGAATCTGTTCCAATTAAACCTCTTGAAAAAGAGAATGACGCAGCCTATCGCTGGAATTGGGATTCACCTTTGCTGATTAGTCAGCACAGCAATACAAGATTGTATTTTGGAGCAAACAGGTTGTTCCGCACAGAAGACAGAGGAAATTCCTGGACGGCGATCAGTCCTGACTTGAGCCGACAAATTGATCGGAATAAATTAGAGGTGATGGGCAAAGTCTGGTCGGTGGATGCCATTGCAAAAAATGGAAGCACGGATATTTATGGCCAGTTGACATCCATTGCCGAATCGAAGTTCGATGCGAATATGATATGGGTGGGAACGGATGATGGATTGATTCAACTGACTACCGACGGTGGGAAAAACTGGACGAAAATGGATAACCTACCCGGTGTTCCGGCACAAAGTTATGTGCATCAGATCATCGCTTCTTTGCACGATAAAAACACGGCATACGTCTGTTTCAATCATCACCGCTATGGCAACTTTAAACCATTCGTTTTGAAAACAACCGATGCCGGAAAAACATGGAAAGCCATTCAATCCAATTTACCTGTTCGCGGAAGTGTTTATTCCATTGCTGAAGATCACGTGGATGCGAATTTGTTATTCGCAGGAACTGACTTCGGTATTTTTTATTCCGGAAATGGAGGACAGGCATGGACGCAATTGAAGTCAGGATTGCCCACTGTTGCGGTACGCGATATCGAAATACAGCGCAGAGAAAATGATCTTGTACTCGCAACTTTTGGTCGTGGCTTTTATATCATGGATGATTACAGCATGCTGCGTAATCTGAAGAAAACTGATCTCGATAAAGCAGCCATTATTTTTCCCGTAAAACCCAGTTGGATGTTTCTGGAGCGGACACCATTGGGATTAAGGAACAAAGGACACATGGGCAGCAGTTATTATACTGCTGAAAACCCACCGGTGGGTGCGGTATTCACTTATTATCTCAAGGATGGATTAAAAACCATCAAAGACAAAAGGAAAGAATTTGAAAAATCACAATCTGAGAAAAAGCAAAATGTGTTTTATCCAACTTTTGATAGTTTGCGTTTAGAAGACAACGAGCCTGATCCATATTTACTTTTTACGATAAAAGATATGTCGGGTAGTGTAGTACGTCATCTCAAAGCCGGCGCAACAAGTGGAATACAACGAATCGTTTGGGACTTCAGATACGCCACACCATCACCTGTCTCTGGCCGCTATACACCATCAGCCGATCAACTTTTTGGAGGTGCCGAACGAGGTCATTTGGCGATGCCCGGAGAATACACCGTCACACTTTTTAAGTATGAAAGAGGAGTGCTTACGGAGCTTGCAGGCCCAGTAACTTTCGAATGCAAGTTGCTTGAACAGAATAGCCTCCCGGTGGACATGAAAGCGAATGTTACATTCTGTAAAAAAGTGGCTGATATCCGGAGAGCAGAAAGTGGGGCTGGAGATATTCTTAATCAATTGAATGATCGCTTGGCAAATATTGAGCTTGCAACATTTGATATGCCTGTACCGACAAAATCAATTCTACAGAAAGCAAATGACATTCGTTTGATATTAGTGAATCTGAATTCAGTGTTGTATGGAGATGGCACGAGGTCATCACGTGAATTCGAAACAACTCCATCCATTAGCGGAAGGATTTCGACGATGGAAGAAACGGCATGGAATACCACTTCTCAGATACCTGCAACACAAACCGAATCATTTACCATTGCTTCAAAACAATTAGCAATGCTCATCAACGAAATGAAAACGATGGATGAAAATTTGAAGAGACTGGAGGATGAACTTGAAATGAACAATGCTCCATACACTCCCGGTAGGTGGCCTGTTTGGAATGGTGAATAGAAGGAATCCCGATTAAAATCATATTGCATTTTCCAAACCATTCAGAGATTTAGTCTGGATGGTTTTTTTTTTTGATATCGGATGATCATTTTTGGAGTCATGGGCTTGAAACCACCACATCGTGGCAGGCTAAGGACACAAAGGAATTTCACACAAAGGACACAAAAATACATGTGACCATTGTTGCAAGATTGTTTTGTGTGCTGTATCAAATTTCTTTGTGAATCTTCGTGTGAAATTCCTTTGTGTCCTTA
>JANOVT010000157.1:0-5383 GCA_031417525.1 Flavobacteriales bacterium
TGTTGAAGTTACCAGAACTCACTTCAAAATCAGGGCTGATGGCTTCACTTTCAGTATTGCCATAATAAACGAGTGAACCGGGCATGCTGAGCGAAACAGAAGCGTCGTCTGAAGTCCAGTCATTTATTTTATTCAGATCATTCGCTTCAAGTTTGAGCAGGCTGAAAAATTCGTTGCCGAAGCCTGTTTTGACTTTGTCACCGGTTGCCGTCAATTTGAGAATAATCAATTCTTCAGGCAGTGCCACAATTAATCTTTTCTGGTAATCACCGCGCCTCGATCTGTTGAGAACTTCAATCGCAGGAAATCCGTTGACACTAAACTTTCTTTGAGAGATAATGTCACCGGCAATCGTTTCATACAAAACACTGTCGATAGATGAAAAAATATCTTCCGGATCGCGATGTGTCAAACCCGAATATGTTTTCATGCGTTGAACCAGGAAGCTGGCACCATTTGCAATATCGAGGCTGATCCAGGAAGCAAAATTCTTTTCCGCCCCAAGATAAAAAACAGGAGAAGGAGTTTCGAATTTTACCACATGATCATTTGTTTCGAAAGATTTAAACCCTCCTTTATAGATGACCTTATCCAGTTTCGCCCTGCGCTTCGTGTTGCGTTCGCCTTTGTTGAACGCATTTACCTGATAACCTCGCTCGCGTAAAAGTTCGATAATCCCACTTTTACCAGGTAAGTGGGCACATCCCATGCAGGCAAAAATGGATTGACCTGTATGCAGAACACTATCAATATTTTCAATAAAAACTTTGTTACGTTCAATGAGTATGTATTTATCAAAAGCAGGTGAGGTCGTTCTTTTGTTGAGTGAGTCAATCAGGTCAAGATCTTGCCTGCGATAAGCAGGTTCGAACTGCAACTGAAGTTCCTGCAATTCTTTTATATCGCCTTCATCATATTCCCGGTATTCCTTCGAATTTCTTTCTTCCTTTCTCGATTGTCGGATGAAATAATCTGATTGCGCATAAGTCTCCAGACCAAGTGTTCGTTTGCCCAACTTTTTTCCGGTTTGATAGATGTACATATCCAGCCAGGTATCTTCCTCAAAGTCCGCTTCATATCCATAGGCCCCGTAACGAAACAACAGATAATTCAGCAATGCAGGATCGTACATCAACGCCTGTTTCACCTTTTGCTGGAATTCAGTATCGATGGAAAACTTATTTCTGAGTTGAGGCAATGCAGATTCATATTCATAACCAAATCCATATTCCGTTGTCCAGTCATTATCAGGTCGTGAGTACCAGTTGGAAGAACGATCATCAAAGATGGCTTTGAGCCAGGCCTCCGGTTCCAGTTCGAGTGCAACTACATCAGCACTTTCGAGGGCTTCATAAAACGGATCCCCCAGATGAAAGGCCATTTTTCCACTGATGTGCATAGTGCCATATAAATAGGAGGGTTTGGTGAGACCATTTCCGGTAATTTCCCACATCAGACTTTGGTACCTGGACTGAGCTGAAATCTGATGATACGACCCGATGATGAAAAAAAAGAGTAAAATTGCTTTTGGTCGATTCATGGAAGGGTATATAGCCGAAAACTACGTGTGTGGTGGAAAAATTGCATCCTCAGGTGGGCAAAAATAGCCGACAGGAGCATACGGACATGGAAAGGAATCAAACAAAACTTTTCTGAACAGGTAAATCTTGTATTTTTGCGGCCGCCAAAATTTTAGAGTTCATGTCAAAACAAACTTCAAAAAAGGACGAAACAATTGTAGACGTTCAACAGGTTTATACCCGTACTGAATTATTCCTGGAAAAACACCGCAAATCGATGAGTGTCGCACTGGGCGCAATCATTCTGATCTTCGGTGGATTCTTCGCCTTTCAGTATCTATACAAAAAACCAAAAGAAGTGGAAGCTTCCAATGCAGCCATCAGAGCTGATCTCTGGGCTGAAATGGATTCCCTCGAGTGGGCTGTCAATGGCCAGGGCGAATTCGAAGGTTACGAAGCCATTGCTTCGAAATACGGAAGCACCAATGTTGGTAAGCGCGCACATTTCTGGTGTGGTGTTTATTACAGAGATATAAAAGCGGATTTCGCTACTGCTCTTGAGCATTTCAAACAGGCCGACTTTGATGATCAGGCCGTGGGCGTAGAAGCTACAGGTTGCGTAGGTGACATGTACATTATGCAAGGCGACATCGAACAAGGTGCCTCCTGGTTGGATAAAGCTGCAAAGAAGGCAAACCGCTCTGCTAGTCGCGATTTTACTGGCCCAATCTTCGGTTTAAAAGCAGCAAAAGCTTACATGGAGTTGGGTAAAAATGACAAAGCTGTTTCTCACCTTCAATACATTGTCGACAATTTCGACAAAAAAGGACAGGATTATGCAGAAGCAGAAAAGCTGCTGGCATATCTGAATGCGCAGGACTAAGAAACCATGGCGACTAAGAATTTATCTTCTTACAATAAAGAACTCCTTCCCGATGCCCGCAACATGCGCATCGGGATTGTTGTTTCTGAATGGAACAGCGACATCACAGAAAACCTTCTGAAAGGTTGCGCTGAAGCGCTCACCGATTGTGGTGCATCACTCGATCATATTCACATCATTCATGTGCCGGGTAGTTTTGAATTGCCTGTGGCAGCACAATTGTTATTGCAAAACGAATCATGTGAAGCGGTGATCTGCCTCGGCAGCGTCATCCGGGGAGAAACACCTCATTTCGATTTTGTTTGCCAGACCTGTGCAGATGGAATCAAAGACGTTGCTTTGAAATTCAGCAAGCCGGTCATATTTGGCGTACTCACTGACAATACCATTGAACAATCACACGCAAGAAGTGGCGGTGCTTTGGGTAATAAAGGGACAGAAGCAGCTATTACGGCCATCAAGATGATTGCCTTAAAACGAGAACTGGAAGATAGCTGGTGAGATTCTTAGCTGCAGTTGACAAGTTGGTTCAAGGCCTCGCCAGCATTGAAAAGTACGCAAGGTCCAATAAGAATGGTTCGACAAGCTCTCCATGACATTGAACATGAGGTATTGGAAAAAATGGTGGCGCTTCGCGCCACCATTTTTTCCCCTTACACGAAAGGAAGTCGTCATGGTGAGCTTGTCGAACCATTCATCGAATTCCAATCAGACCATTTCTAATCTGTCAACGCTTGCTTTTGGGTTTTACTAGGTACACTCATTTCGACAACACTTCTTCAATCGCCTCCATTTTACTTTCAGAAAAACTTCCGCTAACGGAATGAATCACGATTCCCTTTTCATTCAACACAAAAAAGTAAGGAATCGATTTGTCCTTCATACTGAGTTTTGAATCATAAGGCTCAAGTTCACCTTTGTAAAATAGTACGTATGGATACAAATCCTTTCTGTTTTGTGAACGAAGCTCTTTCAAAGTCGATTCATAGAACGCCTGCTTGAGACCGATGAACATGGGAATGAAATAAAGTTTGACATCGTATTCATAGTCGAACATTCCCACTTTGGCCACGAATTTATCGAACATCGGTTCATACCAGGTCAAAAGCATATCCTGAGCTTTTTGACTGTAAGCCATTCCAATGAGTGTCTTCTTACCCGCACAATCCACTGGTAATGAAATCTTTTTGCCATCAAGTGTTTCACAGCTAATGGCAGGAAATTCAAAGGAAGGAGAATTTACGGTGTCACTGACAATCAATGCAGCAGCAATAAAGAGAGATTTGATAATCATTTTACCGGAGGTTTAAACACCGAACGTCAGAATCAGAAAAATATGCAAGACAGGTGAGAAATTACAGAGGTGCGAAATCATGGTACAAAATTCCTGCTGTTGACACAACTTACCGGAATACCAAAGCGTCCTGAGAACAAGATAAACATCGCTTTAAGTACGAAAAAAATTGAGTGGATCAGGCTTCCAATTCCTGATAGGACAATTCCTCTTTTCCTTTTTTGGTGAGGCGATAACCCTGATTGTTTTTGTTCATGATGTAACCTTCGAGATAGAGGTTAGCCACACGTTCACCGAGTTGCGCACTGCGTGTTGCGTGAGCATCGTCATGTTCTATTCGGCTCCAGAAGCCGGTTTCCAACTGACTAAGCTTGATGAGTTCGTTCTTATTATTTCTTTTGTAAGCTTGAATGATGTCAAGAATTACGTAGTCGTATTTGTCGAGGTACATAAGGAGGAGTTCGTTAGCAGGTAATTAAAGTCCCAACATGTTCCTGCTACTTCAGTTCGTGCTTCACTGCACATTGGAGCGGCTAATGTAAAAGAATTGACTTCACATCTACTTAATATTTGAATTTTCTTTTGCTGACATTTTATTAACCTTAAAATTCGAACTTTAACTATCTTGCACCGACCTACTACCAAATACTCAACACCGCAATAAAATAAATTCAATGAAATCACTTTTTACATTCGTTTTTGGCTGCATCACGTTTTTATCGCAAAGCCAGATCACGATTCTGAGCGCACATCTTCCAAATGCAGAAGATACGCTCATCACACGCAATGCAAATTTGCTCACCGAAGTTGACCTTGAATTAACCGGTGTAGACTATACCTGGGACTTTGGATTCGATATTCTTCAGCCACAGATGCTGAATGCCGGCATTCCATGTCATGATGTAAATGACACTCCATTTGGTTCACAGATTTTTTTCAATAATCCATTTGATCCTGATCACAATTCAGATTTTGCGATTGGTGTAGAATCGATCACAGTCGGAACCATCACTTTGGACAATGCTTATCAGTATTACAAAAACAGTGGCAACGTTTATTCCATCACAGGAATGGGAGTGAGTATCAGCGGCATTCCATTAGTAGGTCAGAACAATGACACCGACGTGTTGTACGACATTCCGCTGCAATATGATGGTAATGGTTCATCGGCTTCAATGATGTCATTTGACATTCCCGATATCGGATATTACGGAGTCGATCAGACACGTACTTACGACTGTGATGGTTGGGGCACATTGAACATTTATGATCAGAGCTTTCAGACATTACGCGTGCGATCTGTTGTGAACGCCACCGATTCACTTTTCACCACACTTTTCGGCAATACAGGATTTGGTTTTTCATTTCCGAGACCTGAGAGCATCACTTATGAGTGGCTCAGCACGGAATACATTGTACCTATTTTGAAAATCACAACAACCGGTGGCATTGTGACGCAAGTGCAAACTGCAGACATTTATGAAGAAATCATTGCTGTGAATGAAACGCAAAAAACATCACAATACCTGTTTCCGAATCCATGTCAGAATGAGATCCGCATTCAAGGAATGGAAGGGAAAACGGATGTGACGATATATTCTTCCGAAGGAAAACTGGTGTATCAGTCAATCCTCTTTCCGGGAAATAATCTTAATGTGACTAAATAAGATCCACTTGCAAGTGGAT
>JANOVT010000158.1:0-3276 GCA_031417525.1 Flavobacteriales bacterium
TTGGATTGTCCAGAAAACTTAGCAAATGGAACAAGCCGCATCCCGTGATGCGAACACTCAGAAATCTTACTCGCGAAAGAGATCAGGTAATAACTGATCGGACATCTTCGCGTAACGCTCTTCATGCTCTGGAACACAGTCATGCTCCCCACATGTCGAGCCAAAAAAGACTTAAAGCCAGAATTAAACTTTGTGATGCACAAGAGAAAGAAATTGAACAAGAGATTTCATCAGTTGTAAAAGCGAATGTTGATCTGCACGAAAGAATACAAAACATCTGCACAATTAAAGGAATTGGCCTTATTACTGCAGCAATCATTATTGCCGAAACTGATGGATTTGCAATGATCCGTAACAAGAGACAATTAGTAAGTTATGCCGGTATGGACGTGGTAGAAAAACAATCAGGAATATCGATCAGGGGTAAATCGAAAATAAGTAAAAGAGGTAATAGACATATTAGAAAGGCATTGTACTTCCCATCAATTACGGCTATCAAGTACAACCCGGATTTGAAAGATCAATTTATTAGAATACAGATAAGAACTGCAATCAAAATGAAAGGATACGTTGCCATTCAAAGGAAACTATTGGTACTTATTTATACGCTTTGGAAAAAAAATGAACCCTTCAATCCAGAATATCAAAATCAATGCAATGACATTAAAAAAATCGGGCCAGTCATCGCTGACTGACCCTACCGAGCTGGCTCTTGGCCGCCCTATGGAACAAATTTATTAAAAAATACTTGACATTGAACACAGAATCTATGTGGTGGTTTCAAGCAGATTCAACCAATTAGTTTTTCCGACAACAATTGACAATTAACCAATGACCATTTACAATTGACCATTTACAATTGACCATTAGAATTAAGGTTTTCCTTTTTTCATCCGAATAAACTGCATCAACAGAATCCCCGCCAAAAACCCCATCACCAACACCGATAAAAACTCCACAGTTCGGAAATTTCCACCGGCAATAAATCGCAGACAATTACCGAATGAAATAATCAGCAAAACTGCTGTAAGGACCAGGGCTGGATTTCTCATGAGATTTTTGAATTTTTGGTTCGAAAAAGGTCGGATTTATAAGCGACAGCGCGAAAGTAGGCACAACCAGAAGCAGATATCCTGCGGATTCTGAAACTGTGAACAACTCCTCTTTGATTTTGTTCTTCTGCGAAGCCATATTTGAACCCTCATGGAAGAAGTAGAAGAAATCATTGAAGTCATTGGTGCGAGAGAGCACAATCTGAAGAATATTGATGTCAATATTCCGCGTAATAAACTGGTTGTTATAACAGGTTTGAGTGGCAGTGGAAAGTCGTCGCTGGCATTCGATACCATCTATGCCGAAGGTCAACGGCGATACATTGAAACGTTCGGAGCCTATGCGCGACAGTTTATCGGCGAAATGGAGCGCCCGGATGTTGATAAAATCAATGGTCTGTCGCCCGTTATTTCCATCGAACAAAAAACGGTCAGCAAGAATCCCCGATCCACTGTAGGAACGATTACTGAAATTTATGACTTCCTGCGACTTCTTTATGCACGTGCTGCAGATGCTTACAGCTATGTGACGGAAGAAAAAATGGTGCGATACAACGATGATCAAATCGTCAATCTCATCCTGGAAGAATATGCGGGTGAAAAAATCATTGTGCTGGCGCCGCTTGTGAAGGGACGCAAAGGCCATTACCGCGAACTATTCGAATCCATCCTGAAACAGGGTTATCTACGCGCACGCGTCGATGGTGAAATCATTGAAATCACACGTGGCTATAAACTCGACCGTTATAAAATTCACGACATCGAAGTGGTAGTCGACCGCCTTTCTGTAGGCGAAGAACCGGTAAAATCGAAACCTGCTGAGAAGCCTGCCAAGTCCGCGAAAGTTTCAAAAACAAAAACGGAAGATGTCAAGGAATCAGGCGCTACCGGCGAAGTTGTGCGCATTCGTCAGACGGTGAATACTGCACTGCGCATCGGTAAAGGCAGTTTGATGATTCAAAAGCATGAAGCAGAATCAACGGAAGGCAAGAAAAAGAATGGAAAGAATAAAACTGCTGTTCCGGATGTAAAACACTTCAGTCGACACCTGATGTGTCCGACCAGCGGCATTAGTTATCCCGAGCCGGAACCGAATCTATTTTCGTTCAACTCACCTTATGGCGCTTGTCCGCATTGCAACGGATTGGGTGAAGTGGCAGAAATTGACCTGAGCAAGATTATTCCCGACCCGAAAAAAAGCATCAAAAAAGGGGGAATCGTTCCACTCGGTGAAGCAAAAAACAATTGGACCACCTCACAGGTGGAAGCAGTGTTGAAGCATTACGGCTGCGATCTCAATACTCCCATCGAAGATATTGATGCAGATGTGATCAATGTTTTGCTGTATGGTTCGGAAGAATTATTTCAGATCACCACCTCACAGAATTATACCTATCCGATGAAGTTCGAAGGTATCATTTCACAAATTGAAAAACAGATTGATGAAGAAACTTCGCCAGGACTCAGACGCTGGGCAGAAAGTTTTATGAATAAAATGGCGTGCCCGGAATGTGGCGGATCACGTCTGAAGAAGGAAGCGCTTTATTTCAGAATCAATAAAAAGAACATTTTTGAAATTGCTTCCAAAGGATTGAAAGAACTCATCAAGTGGTTCGAAGGAATTGAATACAGCATGACGCAGCGTCAGCTTGCCATTGCCACAGAACCATTGAAAGAAATTCGCAACCGACTTCAATTTCTGGTGAATGTCGGTTTGGAATATCTCACACTAAATCGCAGCGCAAAAACATTGAGTGGCGGTGAAGCGCAACGCATCAGGCTTGCCACGCAAATCGGGTCGCAGCTCGTTGGAGTATTATATATTCTCGATGAACCAAGTATCGGATTGCACCAGCGCGACAATCACAAACTGATTGCATCTCTCAAAGCATTGCGTGACGGAGGAAATAGTGTGATTGTGGTGGAGCATGATCGCGATATGATGTTGGAAAGCGATCACCTGATAGATATTGGTCCCGGTGCCGGAATTCATGGTGGACGCATCATCACCGAAGGAGATCCGAGAAAATTATTGAAAGGAGAAAGCCTGACGGCTAAATTCCTTCGTGGAGATGTGCGCATCGAAGTACCAAAAGAAAGAAGAAAAGGAAATAAAACGAATCTTATATTGGAAGGAGCCACAGGTCACAACCTCAAAAATGTGTCCCTGACTATTCCTTTGGGGAAATTTGTTTGCATTACAGGTGTGAGTGGAAGCGGCAAG
>JANOVT010000159.1:0-5201 GCA_031417525.1 Flavobacteriales bacterium
AGTTCCAGGTTTCAGGTTTCTAGTTTGCGGAGTGAAGAATGTGGCGCGAAGTAATTCCAACATACTAATGAATCCTTTTTGCGCAACCAGAAACATGGAACCAGAAACTTGTAACCTCCCCATACAATATACGCCCACGCCATAACCTTCTTCCATCACATTGAAGTTTTAGTCACACTTTTGGCGACACTAAACATTTCAATTCATGTTAGTCGTCTGGAAAAGATCACCCTTGCTTCGATTGTTATTGCCGTTCGCATTGGGAATCGGAACACAAGTTTGTTTCGCTCCGAACGTGGCAATGATGATGGGTATACTCATTTGTTTTTCTATCGCTGCAAGTATCCTTCATTTTCGTAAAAAGCGGCTTCATTACCATCATCGCCATTTTCCGGCCATGTTGTATTTCGTCCTCTTTTTTTTATTGGGTGATGTCATCGCCCATATTTCTGATCCCAGATTGCGCGATTCCTATTTTACAAATTTTACACGAGAAGGAAGCGTACTGCGAATTCGTTTGTTAGATGCTCCGATTGAAAAGGAGAAATCCGTCAAACTGACCGTTGAAGTAATGAGTGTTGTGAATGATGAAAACACTCAGCGCTCAATGGGCCACCTGTTGGTATATCTGAAGAAGGATTCGTCGTCATTGCATCTACAGGTGGATGATGAACTGTGGATGTCTTCTGGTTTGACAGCAATTACTGGCCAAAAGAATCCGGAAGAGTTTGATTATGCGAATTATCAAAGCCATCATCGGATTTATTTTCAGTCGTACGCAGATAGTAGTGACTGGAAATTTTCAAAGAGGCCGGATCATCATTCCTTCATTGGTTTGTTTATTTCGTGTCGCGAGTATCTGTTGGAAATATTAAAATCACATAACATCGAAGAGCGGGAATTCGCGGTGTTATCGGCATTGGTGCTTGGGAAATCTTCGGGCATTGATGCAGAACTGATGAGTGCCTATGCAGGAGTAGGAGCGGTGCATGTATTGGCTGTTTCGGGTCTGCATGTTGCTTTGATATATGTGTTGCTTGCTCCATTGATGAAGAAGCTACTTCATTCCAATAAGTGGCGATTGATCAAAACCATTATTCCAATTGTGCTGTTGTGGACGTATGCAGGCATCACCGGATTTTCACCTTCGGTGTTGCGCGCAGCACTCATGTTCAGCTTCTTTATCATAGCTGACAATTACCAGAAACAGAACAATATCTATAACACCATGAGTGCCTCAGCGCTGGTCTTGCTTCTTTACAATCCGATGATGTTATTGGAATTGGGTTTTCAGTTGTCGTATTTGGCGGTGCTCGGTATTGTGGTATTGCAGCAAAAAATCGTAACACTTTTTTATCCGGGTAATAAACTACTGATCTGGGCATGGAAACTCACCGCTGTTTCGATAGCAGCTCAGATCGCCACTTTCCCGATCACGATTTATTATTTCCATCAGTTTCCAAATTACTTTTTACTCTCAAATTTTCTCGTCATTCCGCTGTCCACGTTGATCTTGTATGTGTCACTCAGTTTTTTTGCATTCAGTTGGATTCCGGTTGTAGGCAATTTTCTGGCACACCTGAGTGCATTTCTAACCCGCGTTATGAATGACATCATGATCTGGATGAATGAGTTGCCACAAAGTGTTACCAATGGAATTTCAATCTCGCTTCCGGAAGCAATTTGCATAAGCGGCATGATCGTGTTTTTTACTGTCTGGTTATTCTGGAAAAGAAGTGGAGCATTACTTCCGGCTCTGGCATTGACGGCGATTTTAGCTTTTTCACAAGTCATTGAAAAGCTGCATATTATTGAACAGGAAGAATTTTGTTTTCATAGCATTCGTGATGGCTGGTGCATCTCAGGAATTTATTCCGATCGTGTCTTTATGATAGGGCCAGGCGAAACGGTGATGGATGATAGAAGCCGAAAATTCCATCTGCAATCTTATTGGGATAAAATGGGTGTTGAAGAGTTTGATTATTTGGCTATTGATTCTTTGAAGAGATTTTCCAACAAGTATTGCAGATTGGATTATCCACTCGTGCATATTGGTGAAACGAAGATTCTTTTCATCGATGCCACAAGCATCAAACTTATTGGTGAAATTGAATTTGATTTTTGTTTGATAGATGGCGCAGATCGCAAGTTGTTTTTTAACGAATCCACCATGAAGTATTTTGAAGGAAAAACTATTTTGCTCGGAGAAAAAGTTAGAACTGGAATGAAACAGTATTTGTGGAAGCATCTGTCTGAGAAGGCACACTTCTTTAATTTGAGTGATGGCGCAGTGATTTACAGCAATGGAATGACTGCGCATTTTAGTGTGTGGCGGTGAATCTTGAATTCGGTTGCTGAGGTATATGGAATATGATTTTTATTTTTTTCGAGAAATTCCGTCCTTTTTTCAAGTGCTTGAAACCACGAAGGACTCAAAGGAATTTCACACAAAGGTCACAAAAATATTCTCGTACTGTCTTTGTTGTATTGTCGCGGATTTGTTAGACATTTCATGAATTCAACAGATTGGATAAAATGTTTGATCGAAAGATTCTCTGCAAATGATGAAACGAAGATTTCGTGCCCTTTGTGTGAAATTTCTTTGTGTTTTTTGTTGTTTCAAATTGTTGCGACTGAAAAAGTTCTTCCGATTTTCGAAACTCAAAGATTGTTTTACCAGCAACTCAAGTTTACTTTAGCCTGATGAGATATTCTATCTTTTTCATTTGTTTCTTGATGATGATCGCTTCATTTTCCGAGGCGCAATCATCGGATGGAATTTGTCCGGATAGCATATTCGCATCCACGAACGACGACTTTACTTATTCATTCTCCATTCCCGGAGTGGACGAAGGCACCGTGGTGAATTGGAATTTTGGAGATGAAACGGAGCTAGCGGATGACGATTCGGTGACACACACTTATGCAATGGGTGTGTATTGGGTAGTTGCCATTTTTATGGATGCAGATTGTCCGTGGGATGGTCCGACTGTTCTTCAATTGGAAATTGTCGTTGATGAATGTTATTTATCTCTGAGTTTTGTGGAATCAAAGAATGGATTATTTACAGTCACGGCAGAAGGTTATCCGGAAAAATACCCAATGTTTTGGGACATGGGTGATGGAACCACCATCGTGGAGACCTGGGTTGTCGATCACATCTATGATCCGGGAACCTATGAGGTGTGTTCCTACATTGTTTCTGATTTTTGCGCAGATACTCTGAGCGCCTGCGTTGAAATTGTTTATGATCCGCTTGCAATGGACTTTGAGCTCATGCCCTCACTGAGTATTTCAATTTTTCCGAATCCAACTCAGAAATTAATTCAAATAGTGTCGGAAGAAATTCTCTCCGAAGTTTTGATCTTGGACGGTTCTGCAAGATGTTTAAAGCATATTCAACCCTTCAGCAAAAATTACATCATTCAGATTGATGATCTGTCCCCGGGATTTTATTTTCTGGAATGTTTATGCGAAGGACATAAAATCGTAAAGCGATTTATCATCGAAAGGTGAATTGAATTCAGGGTATTTACCGTAGAAACAACTGTATAATGGAGGCTAATTTCGCTTAACCTAATTATAATGTTACAATGAAAAAGTGCTTGTCTTTCTTGTTGTTTTTGTTTTTGCTCAACATTGTTTTTGCGCAAACATCTGCTCCTCGTTTCAGTAGATTGGCTATATCGGAAACAGGATGCCATATTTATTCGCCTGATGAATCCATGCTATTCGAGTTGACATTATCTGAAGACAGTTCTGAGGTATGGACAGCTGAAACTGAAATTGACTCATTGCTCTATTCTGTCATTTGTGTAAAGTTCAATGACATGATCCTCGAATTGACTGAGGATAAAACATTCATGATTGAATCTTACCTGGACTTCCTAAAAACGCAGTTTGAAATTATTGATTCTGCGGGATATGGCGAAGGACATTCGATGACCGACGATCCATCGGTCATTGGTGTCATCGACTTTTGGGTCGATGACGAGAATTACCAATATTCAGTGAAAAGTTGGTGCAACGGAGAAATTCTTGCCGTGATGCTCGTGCACAGTTATCAGAATCCGGAGAATGTTTCAGCAAATGTTTTTCTAAACGGCTTCAGATTTCCTGGTCATTAGTTGGTGAAATGTGAGAAGCTTTTTTTAGCGGAAATTGTTTCCAATAAGTGAGACTTCTCCAGAGCCATTCAAAAGGTCCGAATTGAAAGTAATTCATCCAGATGTTGCTGAATAGGATCTGAAATATCCAGACGCAAACAACGACGATATATGTCTGGTACCGCTGTAATTCGCCATATAGTCCAAAACCGAATCCATAAAAAATGGTGGTGCATATCAATGATTGCATGAGGTAGTTGGTAAAAGCCATTTGCCCGACTGCCGCAAGCCAGCGTAGCAGAAAACGAAATACGCCGTATTTATAAAGCAGCATCAGTATACCGATGTGTCCGCTGGCAACGCAGATTCTTCTGACATGATAGAGGTTGACTGGCATATGATCTGCAAAAAGTGAAGAGTCGTAATTTGAAACCATCATGGTATGCAAACCCCAATATCCAAGTAATGCACCCGGAATGTATAAACCGGTGAGTCCCCAATAGAATGATTTAGATCGCTGACCGGTAAGCACATTCCATTTGAACAACGCCATTCCATAAAAGAAAAGAATCAGGATGTCTAAAAAATACTCTTTGTACATGTAGGATGTTTGAATCATCAC
Organism: Flavobacteriales bacterium; assembly: GCA_031417525.1. Classification (GTDB taxonomy): domain Bacteria; phylum Bacteroidota; class Bacteroidia; order Flavobacteriales_D; family Sanyastnellaceae; genus JAIBBG01. Next base: position 4,729 of record JANOVT010000159.1, read on the forward strand.
ATTGATGGGAGCCATGTGAATAAAGGTGTCTATCCAATTACCGTGAAGTTGTTCAATTTCTGCAGCGCCATCGGTCAGAATATTTTCTTTTTTGATTTTGCCGACGTATTCATGCCATTCGCGAATAGTGTTTTGTTGTGTGTCGTCCAATTCTGCACCTTGATTCTTGAGTTCAATCACCTGGGAATACTCTTTTCTCAATTGAGGCAATTCGTGATAAGTGACATTGGAAACTATTGTAGCGAGGATGAGTAAGGTGAATGAAAACCATATCAAACGACCTGGTTTCAGATTCCGGAAGGGAAAAAGAAATAGGCCACAAATGGAATAGGCGTAGAGAATATCACCTGGCCATTGAAATATAAATGCGTTGATCATTCCAAAAAGAAACATCCATATCAGTCGTCTGTAGTAGATGTCGGCAGGATTGATGCCAGTTGATTTTTTTTCAAGACGGCTGAGAAGCAAAATAC
>JANOVT010000160.1:0-1735 GCA_031417525.1 Flavobacteriales bacterium
TGCTGTCCCAATAATTGATGAAAGAGGACTTCTTAGGTCGTGGGAAAGTATGGCAAGAACACTCTCTTTATGTGTATTGAGTTCTTCTAATTCTTTGACATATTTTTTTATAGCATCTTCTGATTGTTTCCTTTCTGTTAAGTCCCGTAAAATTTTTACGTAACCCAACATCTCTCCGTCTAAACCAGTGAGTGGGAAAACCAAGCCATAAGCATAAAACAGTTTTTTGTCTTTAGCGATATGCCATCTATTATCTGCTGCTCTCCCTTCTTTTAGTGCTGTTTCAATTTCTTGTTTCGGAACACCATTTTTCAAATCCTCGTCAGTAAATATTAAATCGAAGGGTTCCCCAATAACTTCCTCCGTTTCGTAACCAAATATTTTTGTCGAGCCCGAACTCCAACTATTTATGATGAATTCTTGGTCTAGCGTAAAAATCGAATAGTCTTGTAAACTGTCAATTATTTGGCTGTAAAATTCTGCAGTCGGTATATATTTAAGTTTAAGAGTTTTTGGATTGTCTTGTTTCTTTTCCATGGAATTTATTTTAGTGGAAAGGTTGAATGGTGATGTTATTTCGCCTGTTACATTGCATATAGTGTTTTGGCTACAAGCAGTTGGCGTCCTGATAGCTATCTGTAGCTGGCAATACTTCTCAAATATACCACGGATCCCGATTGCTATCGGGATTCTTCCGGCACAAAGCTTCAATGATCCAATGAACCGACAATTGCTGATCGCTGATGTCAGCTATTAAGTCTCTAACTCCGGCATAGAGGTCAAGTGGATGGTCAATGTTTTGCAATGACTTTATCACTTCTGTTCCCACATTTCCTGTAGCACCTGTAATTAAAACTTGTGTCATACTATTTGTTGAGTATTTTCATATTGGGTCTTTGTCAAGTAATCATTGTTGTTTTTTTACTTTTTTTACTTTCTCTTTTGTAAAAAGATCTGCCGTGTATTTTTCGTATAGTTCAAATAAAAACACCATGCGGTTGGCTTCACTGGTAAATGGTTGCGGTCTGTAAGCCAAGTCTACTGCTTTGTCTAACTCGTTGTGTGCTTTTATTAAAACTGGTGGCATCGTCAATGGGTCGTAAAGGTCGGCAAGAGAACTTTTCGGAAATTGCAATCTTGCATCCAATACTTTTTGCGCTGCTGTTTCAATGGCTTTGATTTGTTTGTCGGTCGGATTTTCTGGCCAAGGAAAGTTGTTGTAAACTATAGTGTTTGAATAACTATAATCACTTTTCATTCTTCCGCAAGTAAATCTCATCCATGTCATGTGCATAGATGATGTAAGCACTCCAAAGTGAAACAATGTGGTATTAGGAACAACGAAGGTTTTGTCCGAAACAATGTAATCTTTAGTTAGGTATGCAATTGGAATATATCGCCTATTCTCAGAAGAAACTTTCGGGATTACGAGAAAATCAGTTTCAGGTTGTCTTTCTTCAGCAAACAGATAAGGCATTTCGGCCATTTTAATTGTTCCTCCTCTTGTGCTTTGTTCTCTAAATTCTTTTACCGCTTTAAATCGTTCCTGAAATTCTTTGATGCCTCTAATCTCTGCAGGGCTAACTTTCTTTAGCCAAATACACCATCTGATAACATTGTTGATAAAGTCATCACCGCTTATAAAGCGACTAAAATACTTTTTAGTTGATGGGTTTGCTCTTACAATTGCTTTCTTTTCTTCATCTTTCAAAATCAGAAAGCCACCATCTCTTGC
>JANOVT010000161.1:0-9977 GCA_031417525.1 Flavobacteriales bacterium
CTGGTATGGTGGCACATTTGCCCACATGGATATAGCATTTGAATTTGCATCATGGATTTCTATTGAGTTCAAGCTATTTATCATCAAAGAATTTCAACGCCTGAAAGCTGATGAAGGCGACCGCTTAAAATTAGAATGGAACCTGCAACGCACTTTAGCAAAAGTGAATTATCACATCCATACGGATGCCATCAAAGAAAATCTAATACCCGCAACGCTGACCAAAGAAAAAATCAATTTTGTGTATGCGGATGAAGCCGATATGCTCAATATGGCTTTGTTCGGACTTACCGCAAAACAATGGAGAAGCCAGAACACGAAAGCTGAAGGAAACATGCGTGATTACGCCAGTATTGAACAACTGGTAGTGCTTTCCAACCTGGAGAGCATCAATGCAGTGCTTATCCATCAAAGCTTATCTCAAAGTGACCGCCTTCAACAATTGAACAAAATTGCCATTACCCAAATGAAATCACTCGTTGCTAATAGCACGATAAAGAAATTGAAATAATGTTAGATACAGAAACCAAAAAAAGAATTGACACAGCGCGTGATATTTTAGTCGGTAAAGTGCCCGATCCTAAAAGCCAGGTGGAGCAGATTACGATCGCACTCATTTATAAGTTCATGGACGACATGGACAATGAAGCTGTAGCCATGGGAGGAAAAGCAACATTTTTCGCAGCTCCGAAAAAAACCGGCAACAAAAATGAAGATGAAAAACTCACAGACTTTTCCAAATACAAGTGGAAGAACATTTTTGATCCGAAAATTGGCGGACACGAAATGCTACAACTCTACGCGGAAGCAATCACAAATCTCAATCTGAATCCGAATATTCCGCAATTATTCCGCGATATTTTCAAAAACGCATACCTGCCCTACCGTGATCCGGAAACATTAAAAATGTTTCTCAAAACCATCAATGAATTCAGTTACGACCACAGCGAAATGCTAGGAGATGCATTTGAGTATCTGCTTTCTGTTTTGGGTTCTCAAGGCGATGCAGGTCAATTCCGGACACCCCGGCACATCATCGACTTTATTGTAGAAGTATTACAGCCCAAAAAAAATGAGACCATATGCGATCCGGCGTGCGGAACTGCTGGCTTCTTGATTTCTTCCTACAAACACATTCTGAAAAACAATACGAAGAAAAACAAAGGTGATCTGCTAACTCCAACTGACCGCAACAAGATGATGCAGAATTTCGTCGGTTATGATATTTCCCCCGACATGGTGCGTTTGAGTCTGGTGAATATGTATCTGCATGGATTCACTACTCCCAGCATATTCGAATACGACACGCTGACCAGTGAAGAAAGATGGAATGAATACTTCGATGTGATCATTGCCAATCCGCCCTTTATGTCACCAAAAGGCGGAATCAAACCACACAAAAAATTCACGGTGCAGGCCAACCGCAGTGAAGTATTGTTTGTGGACTACATCGCCGAACATATTCATCCTAGTAAAGGCAGAGCAGGGATTATCGTTCCGGAAGGAATCATTTTTCAGAGTGGAACGGCCTACAAAGCGCTTCGCAAAATGTTAGTCGACAAACACTATCTCTATGCAGTGGTGAGTTTACCGGCGGGAATATTCCAACCATACAGCGGTGTGAAGACGTCCATACTACTCATGGACAGAACGCTTGCGAAGAAGACGGACAATATCCTTTTTGTAAAGATTGAAAGCGATGGATTTGATCTGGGCGCTCAGAGACGAGCGATTGAGAACAACGATTTGACAGGATGTCTTGAACTTTTGCAGGGTTACAAGACAGCGCTTCAAGAGAATAAGTCCTTTAAGAGTGATAATAAGAATGTGTTTTTGGTGGAGAAGGAAAAGATTGCAGCAACACCCGATTACAATTTATCGATTGATAGATATCGCGTGAATGACAATGCTCGGTCGAGCACTTTTGAAATGGTGAAGCTGGGGGATGAAACCATATTCAAAATTGAAAGTGGTGGAACTCCTGATACAAGTGTTGATAGCTACTGGAATGGCAGTGTCGATTGGGCAACCCTAGCTGATTTGCCTCAAAAAGATTTTATCACTGAGATTATATCTACTAAACGAAAAATATCTTCAGAAGGATTGAAAAACTCCTCGGCCAAATTGGTCCCAATAAATTCAATCCTTGTATCATCCAGAGCCACAATAGGTAGGATAGGAATTAACAAAATAGCATTAGCAACCAATCAAGGTTTCAAAATCATTATTGTTAAGGATTTGGAAAGAGCTCTTCCCCAATTCGTGGCATTGATGATGACAATGTTAAAAGATGAAATGGAATCTTTGGCAACTGGCGGAACATTTAAAGAAATTTCAAAATCAAATTTTTCCAACCTACAAATTCCGCTACCTCAATTCAGCGTCCAACAACAAATCGTCTCCAAAATAGAATCGTATCAAAAGATAATTGATGGGGCGAAGCAGGTTGTGGAGAATTATAAGCCGCAGATAGAAATGGATGAGGGTTGGGAGATGGTAGAATTAGGAAGTATTTGCGATAGTTTTCAGTATGGAAGTTCCGAAAAATCCAATGACTCAGGAACAATTCCCTGCCTCAGAATGGGTAATATTCAAAATGGAGAGATTGATTGGAATGATTTGAAATATGCACCAGCACATGAAGATTTTGAAAAATATATGCTTCGCGAAAATGACGTTTTATTCAATAGAACAAATAGCCCCATTCATGTCGGTAAAACCGCCATTTATAGGGGAAAGAAGAAAGCCGTATTTGCTGGTTATCTGATTAGAATAAATTATCAAAACGACAGGATTCTGGGCTCATATCTAAACTATTGTCTGAATTCTCAAGAAGCCAAGGTGTTTTGTCAACGCGTAAAAACAGACGGAATAAATCAATCCAATATCAATGCTAAAATTCTTGCCACTTTCCAATTGCCACTACCTTCAATAGAAGAGCAAGAAAAAATCGTACTACGAATTGAAGAAGAACAAGGATTAGTAGATTCAAATAAGAAACTCATAGAAATCTTTGAACATAAAATCAAAGACGAAATCGGTAAACTCTGGCAATCAACACCCGCAGATTATAAGCCGTCTGAAACCGAACTACTTTTGGCTTCAGAAGAATAGAAATCATCGAATTATGAATGTTTTAAATTCCGTATTCGGATTTAGAAATTGACAATGGCAAAAGGAACATTACATGTAGTATATGATGGTGGTGGCTGGGCGATCAAGCGCGAGAAGAACCCAAAAGTACTTGCAAGATATGCGAATCAGCAAGATGCAATAGAGGAGGCGCGCAAAATGGCCTGGAAGACCAACGATGAAGTGGTTGTGCATAATAAGCAAGGCCAATTCAAGAATAAACAAGGCGGTAAAAATCCGGATGATGACAATTGTTTTATCACCACTGCCTGTGTGCACCACTATCAACTAAGCGACGACTGTTATCAGTTGAAAACATTGAGAAATTTCCGGGATACTTACCTAAGGAATTTACCTGATGGCAACCTACTAGTGTCTCAATATTATTCCATTGCTCCTCCATTGGTCAAGGTTCTAAACCATCATTCCGAAAAAGAAATTCTCTATTCTGAAATATTTGATCAGATCAATCAGGCGTGTGCTCTCATCGAACTTCAAAAGTTTGACGAAGCAAAAGAATTGTATACTAGCATCGTCACTAATCTGATCGAACAATTTGAGTTGGCATAAATGGCTGTTTCCGCAAATACACTCTTCCACTTTACAAGGAGCGAATTTTTAGAGAAGATACTTCTTTCTCAGGGAATCTTTGCTCAATACTCGGACGAACACTTTGAGGAAATTTTTCCCAAGGAAAGCATTTTTAAGTTCGATTACATCCCAATGATCAGCTTTTGCGATCTGACAATTATGCAATTGACTGTTGATTCCAAGCACAGAGAAAATTTCGGTGAATATGGAATTGGTCTTACAAAAGAATGGGGAGTCAGAAATAGGGTATCGCCAGTCACTTATGTGCACAATAATTCTCAATCTACTAATCAGCTCCATCAATTTTTCAGAATGCTCAGTGGACTTAATCCAGAAATGAAAAAGGAAAAATTTGTTTCAAGCATAAGGCGTGAATTGATTGACTCTCTCAAATTCTTCAAGCCTTATGAAGGCCGCTGGCATAAAGGCAAACATATAGGATTAAGGAAACCAAAGATCATCTATTATCATGAGCGGGAATGGCGATATTGTCCCAAGATGGATCAATACCCTGTAATCTCCGCAAAGCTTCCAGTGAATGCAGAGAAGAAATCTGAACTCAATGAAATGCTGAGAGAGAAACCATTAAAGTTCAAGCCCTCTGATGTCAAATTCATAGTTATTAGAACCAATCAGGAGAAGAATCATTTTGCTAAAGTGATTGGGAAAATGAAAATTACTCCCAGCCAAAAGAACAGCCTCATCACAAGCATCATTTCTTTTGAAGAAATAAGAGAGGATTTTGGATAAAACTTCAACTTTTTTCCAACTTTCTCATCTCCCGTTTTTACCCTTCTCCCTCCCCGATCTCCAGTCCTTTGCACCTCCATTTCAACGACTTACAAAATCAAAAAATTCGCCAATTCCAAAAATGGCTTCCCGTTTTTGGGCAAAGTCCATGCTCCGTGAAAAAGAACTGTTACATGTTTGGCCCCGGTTAGCACTAACGCTAATCAAAAACGCCAATGGGTACTTACACAGTATCAAAACTGACCAAAGTGTCAGAATGTTTAGAAGCTCTGGAGAAGTCTAACCAAGAAAAAACAGACCTCCTCTGGGACAAACAGGTGATTGAAAAAGACATCGCCACCAAAGATGATAAGGGTGACCTTATCGCTGAACAACTGCAAGCTGCAGAAGTGAAGCTTCAGGCTGCGGTAGCTGCCTTCCCTGCTCTCACGGATGGTACCCGCGCAAAACGGGACGCCGAAACCGAAATCTGTCAATTGACGGAGCTGCGAAACAAGCTCATCAATCGAACGGAAACGCTCGGGGCCATTGCCTTCCTTGACAGAGAAGACGATCTTCTTGTTGTCGATTTCAAGTTGTTGAACGTGGATACTCGAATTGCCGAGATCACGACACGCAAGACAGAGCTTGAATCGGTCGCGTAAGCGGCTACACATCTTACATAACAAATTAACCTCCCCGGGTGAAGGGGCGGTTTTTTGTTTTTTCGTTCTCTCAGATATGTTCGGATTAAACGGCCTTCGGCCTTTTGTTCTCGCAGATTTGCGCAGATTTTAGCAGATTCTCGCTGATTTTCTAAATACAGCAATTGCGCCAACGAATACGATCAACGATCAAACTTTTCTCTAAAAAAAAAAATCTGCGTAAATCCGCTAAAATCTGCGCAAATCTGCGAGAACAAAATTCTCTGAACTAAACCATTAATTCGGCGAAATCTTATGCATATCGTTATTCTCCGACTCGATATCATTCTTCACATTCCGGATGCGTTGCGCAATCATCGCCATATCGCTAAAACCTTTGTTAACTAACCAGATCAATGCTTCATCACTGTTGTCCGCTGCAACGGCCATTTTTTCCAGTACATCAAATTCATGTTTGCGAAGCCAAAGAACTGCGTTGACATTTCCTTCTGCGCCATTGATCAATGCCATCAGATGTGGAAATCCATTTGTCATGAGCCACGTGCGCGCTTCATCTTGATTGCGCAATGCATGTGTAAAAATGCCGAGTTCTACAAATCCATTTTGCATCAGCCAATCACGAATGGCTTTGTTGCCGCTGATGGCCTCGCCCCAGGCGAGAATCACTTTTGCAGGATATTCAAATTTCATTGTTTCAAATTTATACATTTTAGAAGTGCAGGCAGGATCAACACCTAACTGATCAATGCTATCTTTCTTCCGGTAAATCGAATTTGGCTTCATTCGCATAGGCTTGAAACCACAAAGTGCTCAAAGAAATTGCACACAAAGGACACAAGTCGTGAAACAGAAGTATAGAATGCTCCTGTGAGTAATTTCTTTGAGATCTTTGTGTGAAATTCCTTTGAGCACTTTGTGGTTTCAAGCTCCCGCGGCTTATCACGTTACTTCAAAAAACGATGAACTTCATTTGATAGACAACTACTTATTATGCGCACATAACTATATTTGCAGCCGATTTTTTCAACCACAAAACAAAACGTATGTCTAAGATCTATTCTATCCTGCTAATTACCATAGGTATGTGCATCAGTGCAAAATCCTTTGCTCAACCGATTCCAACTGCCGATGAAGAAAAAAACATGAAAACACTGGCCGAAGCCGATTCAGGTTGGACGGTAAAAGGCTCTGTCAATATCGGAACCACCATGTCTTATTTTAGTCAGTGGGCTGCCGGTGGTATCAACTCGGTTGGTCTGAATGGAATGATGAGTCCTACAGCTAACTACAGAAAAGGAAATATCGCCTGGGACAATAACTTGATCGTAGGTTATGGTATGGTGAAACAAGGTTTCGAAAGAGGCACGCCATGGATTAAAACAGATGACCGTTTTGACCTGACATCGAAGTTGGGCAAAAAAATCAATGACAAACTTTTCTATGCTGCATTGTTGAATCTGGCCACACAGTTTTCACCTGGTTTTGCACCTGGTACTGGCGGTCTTCCTGACAGATCAGCGAAAATTTCGGACGTCCTCGCTCCTGCCCGTGTGTTGTTCTCTCTCGGTTTGGACTATAAACCAAACAATGACCTCTCTGTTTTCGTGTCACCTATAACCTATCGCGGCATTTTTGTTTTTAATCAAAATCTGGCTGATGCCGGAGCATTTGGTGTTGAAAAAGCAACTTATGATACGTTGGGCAACAGAATCACTGCTGGTGCAAACATCCGTACTGAAGTCGGTGCGTATCTGCGTGTCAACTACATTAAAAAATTCAACGACAATGTGAACCTGACTTCCAAGTTGGAATTGTTCACCAATTACCTGGAGAAACCACAAAATGTCGATGTGAATTTTGAAAATATGCTCGCCTGTAAATTGGGTAAATATTTCGCACTTACCATCTCTGCTCAATTGATTTACGACGACAATACGAATGTGACGAAACATAAAAACGTTGTGGATGATGCCGGTGTAACCGTTTCAACACCCTACGCAAGTAAAGGTGTTCAGTTCAAGGGTGTAACTGCTATAGGCTTCACATATAACTTCTAATTTGTGTTGTAGTTTTTCATATTAGAAATTTTAGAACGGGCCACAGGCCCTGCCGAGTTTCCGCACAGGTTACGTTACGCTAAACCTGCGCCATCAATGGTCGCATTCAGGTTGGAAAATTTGCAGGAAAGCAAATGTCCAATTTGAATGCGACCACTCTGTTTAAGAGAACTTCTCTAGTTTAATTGACTTTTAGATTTTGTGCACCCTTGCGTAAAATCAACGGAATGTTGCTTTAGTCAAAGGATACATTAATTCGCTTCGCTCATGATTCGACGCAAAGGACGCCAAGGAGCAAAGGACGCAGAGAATTTCGATCCAAGAATTTTGTGTCCTTTGTGCGAAATTCCTTTGTGTCCTCCGTGGTTGCATTTCTTTTCAAATAAAAAAAATACCGCATTGGATTATCAAATATTATTCGAGATATCCAATCGTTGCTTAAATCGGAATTAAGATCTCACATACAAGTGCTTGAAACCACGAAGGGACACAAAGGAATTTCACACAAAGGGCACAAATCTTATTGCGCCGATGTTATGGTTAATTTCATAAATATCACTTTTCAACTACGAACTCTCTGGAAACATGATCATCTCCATTCGTCAAACGCAATTCGTATCGTCCTGCACTCAACAAAGAAATATCGACTTGACCAAATGAGCCCGAAACCTTTTCCGCCTTCAGCAACTGACCCGTTGAAGTGAAAATTTCGAGGTCACTTTTTCCTGTGAACGAATTGGGTAATTGATAGTTCAAGACATTCACTGCAGGATTTGGATAAATATTCCAATCCAATTCTTCTTTGCTTTCAGTCAACAGCGTCGGGAATTGACCTTCTATTGGCAAGACCACAAACGATCCATTCGTGGATGTGGTGCTCGTCATAATCAAGTCATGCGCAATCAATGGATTCACTAATGTGTCTCCATTCAGATCGGGATACATCTCACCACCAGTGTTCATGTTTCTGTTGAATCTCGGATAATTGCTTCCACTCACATCCACCCGAATGCGATGACCTGCTTTGAAAGTGAGCGCAGTATTCGGCATATCAATGACCACCTGATAATTTTCTCCGGGCGTCAGGCTGATCACATCAGCTGGCGTAAATCCATTCACAAAACGCATACGATATATGCCATCACAAACGAGCATACTTCTACCATCCGGATAAACATCACAGAGTCGCACTGCAACGTCGGTGTCAGAAACATCTGTCGAGAGTGTGATTTGTACTTTCACTGAACCTTTCACGACAACGTCTGCCGTGAGCACATCCGACGACATGATCACAACACCGGCATCCGCTTCAACCACCGGAGCCTGATCATAAGGACCCTGATCCAGATCTGTTCGCAGTGTGGGACCTCCCACAGTTGGCGATGGATTTAACGGATCATAAACCATTGGAATCTCGCCGGATGCTGCCGGTATGTTTGTCAATAGAGAACCATTTTCATGGAAAAAAAGTTTTACCGGATTTGTTGTTGTCACTGGCCAGCTGTCAGATGTGAGCCACTCATTGTCACCCATCTGAAAGTATGTCACGGCTGGCGTAGCATCCCATCCATTCGCGATGTCTTTGAGATAATAATCGAAGAACTCCCAGGCTTTTGAATCACTCCATCCCACCGCTTCCGGATAGTCCAATTGCCCCTGAGTTGCTGAACCTACCGTAGCGTTGCCACTTCCACCATGCACCCACGGTCCCATCAATAACCGATGCTTCGATTGAACATCAACTGGTGACAACGTTTGCAAATCATGAAATGTTGGAATCATGGTTTCAACGTTGTGATCATACCAGCCTCCCATCATAAAAGTGGGCACTTGAATTTCATCAGGGTAATCATTCGCATCTTCTGCAAAATCCCATGCAAAGTCCTTTTCAGGATGTGCATAAATGATTGGCGAAGTGCCGAATCCCAGCACATCCAGTTGCTCCAAATATTCTGTTCTCGCTGCACCATTATTGTAAAACTCCAAATAAGTATAGGTAGGTGCAGCAACCTGTGGCACTATACAAATGAGATGCGGTGGATGCTGTTGGGCTGTCTGAAATTGCACTTTGCCGAGAGCAGAAGGTCCCCAGGTTCCTACCTTACCATTGCACCACGTCTGTGTTGAAATCCATTCCACGACATCATATCCGTCTTCTCCGCGTGTAGGTGCGCCTGCATAGAGTGCGTCTGTTGAACCATAAAATCCACGCCAGTCGACAATAACAATAGCATACCCCATGTCTTCCTGAGCGTATCCGATGCCCACAGGCAATCCGAAAAAGTGATACAGATTTTTATTGTAAGGTGTTTGAATGAGAATGACCGGCCCATCAGTCCAATTATCCGGGAGATACACATCTCCCTCCAAACTCATATTGTCCGTCATTGGGATATCATACGTTGTCCAGTTGAGCGATGCATTGGCTTGGAAAACCAACAATGAAAGAAGTAGTGTGCTTAGAATGAATTTCATCGATCAAGTGGGATTTACAATCTGCAAGGTATGTTTGATTTGGTCAGACATAAAGTTGATCGAAAGGTTTAAACACCATATGAATCAATCTTTCGGAATAATGGCTTTTAACGCATTGGCTTGAAACCACAAAGGTCTCAATGGAATTTCACACGAAGAACACCAGGTCTTCGTTTCGTCATTTAATGATTTTGCGAAGAAATACATCATCGATTCTGTGTAAATTGAAATTTCATAAGTGATGAGTTGTAATGTGCTTTGCAATGAAGTCTTTGACACTACAAAAAATCGAAAAACTTTGTGATTCTTCGTGTGAAATTCCTTTGAG
>JANOVT010000162.1:0-4249 GCA_031417525.1 Flavobacteriales bacterium
AAATAAAACTGAATTACAAAGACCGAAAAGAAGCACTGGGCATAACAGCACATTTGCAATAGACGGGGTTTTGTGTTCCAAAGACAGTTTTGTGGTTAACCAAACATTAGTTTTTCCCATTTCAATAATAAAATATAATGAATTTATCAATCAAACAAATTGCAGAAAATTTTTCAAAACATAATTTTGAAACCACTTTCCCTTATCTACTTGATAACATAGAATGGAATATGGTAGGTGGCGAACTAACTATTGGAAAAGAAAATGTGATTAAGAATTGCAATCAATCCTCCGAGTATTTGAAAACTACTCAAACGACTTTTACCAAATTTTTAATTTTAGAAAGTGAAAATTACGTTACGGTAGACACTGTTTCGGAATACATTGACAAAGACAAAACCATATCAAAAGTTGCATCGTGCGACATTTACAAATTTAATCAAGGACAGTTAGTAGAAATAACTTCCTATTGTGTGGAACTTAAATAGTATAATCTTGACAACTGAAATCAAGCAAACAGAGAAAGGGCGAACGCATAACAGCACATTTGCAATAGGCGGGTTTCGTGCTCCGCATCAACATTTGTGGTAAAAATCGCCAACTTCTTGTAGCTGCAAAACGTTAGCGGTCATTGTAGGGCGACATTCAACTGACTTTAATAGACAGGCAAAAAAAAAATAACTTATGGACAAGAGAATTGAAAAGATAAAGAAAGTTAGACTCTTTCTGATTGACCAAATTGAAGGACTCTCAGAGGAGCAACTGAATAAAATTCCTGATGGTTTTAACAATAATATCATTTGGAATATGACACATTTAATCGGGGCACAACAGGGTATTTGCTATTTAAGAGCAGGACAAACAGCAATTGTTTTAGACAAATTTATTGCTCCATTTTTCACAAACACAAAACCTGAAAGAATTATTGAGAAGCAGGAGATACAAGAAATTAAAGGTTTGTTCATTGACACAATTGACAAACTACAAACAGACTACGACAAAAAAATATTTAACGACTATACTCCGTCTCCAAATATTTTAAGAGTTTACGGAATTGAGATAAAAGGCATAGATGATGCTTTGGAATTTTTGCTTTACCACGAAGGTTATCACAGTGGTTATATTATTTCATTAATAAGACTCGTAAGCAAATACTGAAGAAAAAAAATTGAAAAATCAATTCCTATGCTGACAATTGCATTCGTTTTCTTTTTAGTAATGAATATTGGCGACTTTCTTATTGGCATATCACAACACGACAGTTCACTTTACATTGGTGCTTTAGTTATGTGCATCATTTCTTCGACAATGATATTAGTAATTAATAGAAAATAGTTTTACTGTATGACACCAACATTCTTCGCAAAACAATCCGACTTTAGAAAGTGGTTAGAAAGAAATCATAAAAAGGAAACTGAATTATTAGTTGGTTTTTATAAGGTTGACAGCGGAAAAGCTAGTATGACTTGGACGCAATCAGTTGACGAAGCTCTTTGTTTTGGTTGGATAGACGGTGTTCGCAAGTCAATAGACAGCGAAAGTTATCAAATTCGGTTTACACAACGTAAAGCAACAAGCATTTGGAGTACAGTAAACATTCAAAAAATCGAAGTGTTAACCAAACAAGGACTTATGCAACCGGCTGGACTTTTAAGTTTTCAAAACCGCAAAGAAAATAAGTCAAAAATATATTCATACGAAAATGAAGAAGTAAAATTCTCCTCTGACTTTGAAAAGCAATTCAAGGAAAATAAAAAAGCCTGGGAGTATTTTAAATTGCTTGCACCATCTTACAAAAAACCTTCGACAAATTGGGTAATGAGCGCAAAGCAAGAAGCAACCAAAATAAAACGACTTGCAGAACTAATTTCAGACAGTGAAGCAGGAACAAATAAATGGAAAGACAATAAATACAACAAAAAATGAGCAGACCGAAAGAACAACGAACCGCTAACAGCACCCACAAGAAATTGGCGGTTCAGTGGTTAAATGAAGATTTGTGCTTCGTATCAAGTTCAGTGGTGGCTTGACAGTTTTGTGCTCCGAAATCCTCAACTTCTTAAACCCGCAAAACGTTAGCGGTAAGCCCTCCTATTCCGGAATAGAATTGATTTCCAAAGCTAACGTGAGGACCATCCGGATGCACTCCGATCGATTGAAATTTATCTTATCTTGAGAGTGTCCTTTGAAAGGCCGATTTATGCGTTGGTGCATAATAGCCCGAGGCAATCCTGGTTGGAATGTAAAAAGCCTTCCTGTTTACTGCAAGAAGGCTTTGAGATGATTTCAGTGGTGGACACTTAATGCCGCCACTGCTAGAAAATTAGCCGTGATCATCTGGAACATGTTAGTTAAGAAAATGCCGTATAAGCCAAACACAACCTATGAGTTCCTCGATCAAAAAAGAAAGCGGAAGGTGATGGAAATGAAAAAGCTAATTCATAAGTTTGATATCACTCCTGACGACCTCGGATTACAATTGAATATCAACAACTTGTGAAACGTTAGTCAGAAGGCCGTTTGACGACCAAAGAATGACGGAAAAGTTGTAAATTTATGGATGATTCAAAGAGTTTACAATTGACACTTCAGTTGTTGGGGGTATTTACGACATCGAGTTTGACATTTTTACAAAAATGTTCTTTGACAAGGCCTTTCGTGGAGAGATAACACTAATAGTTTCTGACCTACTTGAGGAAGAATTGATTAATGCTCCGACCGACATTAAGACATTTTTTAAAACGCTTCCGTCCGAGCGATTAGAGTTTGTAAAGCTGACAAAGGACTCAATCGAGCTCGCGGAACTTTACATTGTCGAAAAGGTTGTTGGAGAAACAAGCCGTGCAGACTGTAGACATATTGCGCTTGCGACAATTAACAAGGCTGACGTTTTGGTTAGTTGGAACTTTAAATACATCGTAAATTTAAAGAGAATAAGAGGATACAATTCTATCAATCTGAGAGAAGGATTACATACACTCGAGATACGATCACCAAAAGAATTAATGGAATATGAAAACTGAATTAAAGACAGAAAAGAAATTTGACGCTGTTAAGTTCATGAGACAGCAAAGAGACAGGGTCTCCAAGACAATAAAGGGAATGACTGTTGAGCAGGAATTGGAATATTTCCGAAAAAAGTCCGAGGAATTTAGAAAGAGCAGGTGAGTCGGCCCAGCGCACAATCGAGTAGCCCGCCCTACTAGCAAACGCTAGCAGGGAGAGGCTCTCACACTCCTGGCTTCGTTATGATGTGCTAACTCACCCATGAAAGTATGCCTCGGTATGTAGTTTCTGCTCGTCAGTATCCGCCAGCTGGCGGATAGTCCTACTTTCTTCAGTGTATCCCTCGCGACAAATCACCTTGCAGCTTGCTATGCACATCGATGCTTGCACAAAAGGGACTTGCACCCTCTGAATAATCAATCTATATTCCCAACTGGAATATAGTACGCCATACTTGGCGCACACATGCGTTTGACAAAAAAGCGGGTTCAGTGCTTAATTGAAGCTTTGTGCTTCGTATCAAGTTTTGTGCTGGCAGACGGTTTAGTGCTTCGAAATCCGCTTCTTCGCTAGGCGCCAAACCGTTAGCGGCAATGGCAGCCGACCCACAACAGACAGACAATTTACAATGACAGAAAAAACTCTAATCAAAAATATAAGCATCATAAATGAGGGACAAATAATCGTTGCCGACTTACTTATTGACAATGGTCTAATTCATTCTATCGGGCAACCAATTGACGACAAAAATGTAAAAGTAGTTGACGGGACAGGCAAGTATTTATTTCCAGGTATTATAGACGGCCAAGTTCATTTTCGTGAGCCTGGACTAACGCATAAAGGCGACCTTTATACAGAAAGCAAAGCGGCTATTGCAGGTGGCGTGACTTCTTTTATTGATATGCCAA
The DNA here is from genome assembly GCA_031417525.1 of Flavobacteriales bacterium. Lineage (GTDB taxonomy): Bacteria > Bacteroidota > Bacteroidia > Flavobacteriales_D > Sanyastnellaceae > JAIBBG01. The sequence goes on from JANOVT010000162.1 coordinate 3,915, forward strand.
ATACATTTCCGAATGTATTAACCATTGACATCCTAAATGAAAAATATCGTATAGCATCCGAAAAATCTTTGGCCAATTTCGGCTTCTTTTTAGGTGTGAATGGCGACAACCTTGAGGAAGTAATTAAACTCGACACATCCAAACTTCTAGGCGTTTCAGATGACGGACTATACTTTACAAAAAAGGGAAATTTTCTTGCCGACAATCCAGAAACAATGGAAAAACTTTTTGCCAACTGCAAATCCATTATTGCCATCCATTCTGAAAAAGAACAAATAGTTGCAGAGAACGAAAACATATATCGAGAAAAATATAGAGAAAATGTGCCTATTGAA
>JANOVT010000163.1:0-2533 GCA_031417525.1 Flavobacteriales bacterium
TTTTCACAGAATCACTTTTCCAATTGTGAAACCCTCCTCACAAACCCCTCCGCCGCTTTATCCAACATTTCATACACTTCATCAAATCTTCTTTCATCTCCAAACCACGGATCGGGAACGGACCGGTTTTTTCCATGCTCCAGTTCATTCAAAAACATCCTGACTTTGTTCGCTTCATCTTTATTACTCGCCAATACCAACACATTTTTGTGATTGGATTCGTCCATCGCAAAGATGATATCGTAGTGCGCCAGATCCCGAGGTGAAATTTGACGGGCGCGCAGTTTTGAAATATCAATGCCATTTGACTTCAGGCATTTCACCGCACGATGATCCGGATGTTCGCCAATGTGATAATTACCGGTGCCGGCCGAATCCAGTTCAAATTCCAGATGCGCGTCTTCCATTTTTTTACGTAAAATTCCTTCTGCCATCGGCGATCGACAAATATTTCCCAGGCAGACCATGAGGATTTTTTTCATTTTGCAAAAGTATACCTTGGAAAAAGTTCATAGTTCAACGTTTATAGTTCATAGTTGAGCATATTTGGAATCGATTCCTCTGCTTTTCTCTCCGAAATTCTTTTATCTACAAATCGGAATAAGTTCATAGTTCAATGTTTATAGTTCATAGTTGTGCGAGGAAAATTTGTAGTTTAATTTTCTGCTTTTTCTTTCTGAAATTGAGTGAATAGTCAATGGACATTTTCTGAATGGTTCTCTAGGAAACATTTTGCGATAATCTGCGATTAAATCTGTGGAATCTGCGTTTAAAAAATGTTACTTAACCGCAGATTCCACAGATTTATTCGCAGATTTTCGCAGAAATCAAACTCATATGCTTAAATGGGTATTCGGAATTTTACGTTGAAAAACTATTTTTCCTTCTCGCATCAAAATTTCCATTCGCAGGAAAAAGTGGTCATCCCGCCAACAACAAAGACTCGCACAACTCTGAACTCCGAACTCTGAACTCTGAACTAACGCATTAACTTCGCGCGCTTTTAGAAATTGACATTCATGGGATTAAAGGAAGAAATTGCTCGCAGAAAAACGTTCGCCATCATCAGTCACCCCGATGCCGGTAAAACTACTCTTACGGAAAAGTTGCTGCTCTACGGCGGTGCCATCCAAACAGCTGGTGCTGTAAAAAGCAATAAAATCACTAAAACGGCGGCTTCCGATTTTATGGAAATCGAACGTCAGCGTGGAATTTCCGTGGCTACATCGGTCATGGTTTTTGAATACAATGGCGTTCAGGTGAACTTGCTGGATACTCCCGGTCACAAGGATTTTGCAGAAGATACTTACCGCACACTCACCGCGGTGGATAGTGTTATTCTGGTTATCGACAGTTCGAAAGGTGTCGAAGCTCAGACAAAACGATTGATGGAAGTCTGCAGAATGCGAGACACTCCCGTGATTGTTTTTATCAATAAAATGGACCTGGAAGGTCAGGACCCATTCGATCTGCTCGATGAATTGGAAGTAAAGCTGAATATCAAAGTTCAACCGCTTTCATGGCCGATTTCGAAAGGATATTCTTTCAAAGGCGTTTATAAATTGTATGACAAAACATTGAATTTGTTTGAGTCGTTAAAAACAAAAGTCAACGATGAGATTGTTTCTATTCAGGATTTGAATGATCCATTGCTCGATCAATTGGCCGGTGAATACGCCGATCAATTGAGGGAAGATGTTCACCTCATTGATAGTGTCTACGATCCTTTTGATCGTCAGCGATATTTGAGCGGCAAGCTTGCTCCGGTATTTTTTGGTTCTGCTATGAACAATTTCGGGGTAAAAGAATTGTTGGACAAATTCCTGGAACTGGCGCCTGTGCCGCAACACCGCGAGACCAACATCCGAATGGTGGAACCGGAAGAAAATAAATTTTCAGGTTTTGTTTTCAAAATTCACGCGAACATCGATCCGCGTCACCGAGACCGCATCGCGTTCTTGAGAGTATGCAGCGGTGAGTTTCAGCGCAACAAGTTTTACCATCACGTGCGCCTCGACAAAGATTATAAATACCCAAACCCGGTGACGTTTATGGCTTCTGCCAAAAGCACGATTGATGAAGCATTCGCCGGTGATGTAATCGGATTATACGATACCGGCAATTTCAAAATCGGAGATACGCTGACAGAAGGCGAGGTGATGACGTTCAAAGGCATTCCGAATTTTTCTCCGGAAATTTTCAAAGAATTGGTCAACCGCGATCCGATGAAATCCAAACAGCTCGACAAAGGAATTCGTCAGTTGACGGAAGAAGGTGTTGCGCAGTTGTTTATTCAGGAACCAGGCAATCGAAAAATTGTCGGAACGGTGGGTGAACTTCAGTTTGAAGTTATCAAATACAGACTCGAACATGAATACGGTGCGAAGTGTGAATTCGAACCAAAGACCTATTACAAAGCGTGTTGGATCACGACAGATCATCCTGGAAAATTGGATGAATTCAGACGAATCAAAGGTCAGAATATGGTGATGGACAAAGAAGGCAATGATGTGTTTCTGGCGCCGTCGTCCTT
>JANOVT010000164.1:0-2574 GCA_031417525.1 Flavobacteriales bacterium
CTGTAAAAGCAATGAGATCATTTCTAATAAATCGTAATTATTGGACATCTTTAGCTTAAACAAATTATCTGCACTCCTCTTATGGCCTTAAAATCAGTTATATTTGTTTATGAACGGTAGTTTTTAGACGGACTGACGTTATCCGCAACCCTATGGCGACAGTGCTAACTTTAAACTGACTGCAAGAAACGAGCTTTTAAAACCAACACATGAACGAATTAGAATCACTCAAAAACATTTTCAAGGACAGGATTTTTAAAATTCCTGATTACCAAAGAGGTTACGCTTGGACAACAAGACAACTCAAAGATTTTTGGGAAGATGTAGTAAACCTTCCTTCTGACCGCTTCCACTACACTGGACTTCTATCACTCAAAAAAGTTGACAGGACAGTTTGGAAGAATTGGAATGAGGAACGCTGGCTTTTAGAGGATAGAGGTTACAAACCATTTCATGTTGTTGACGGACAACAACGCTTAACGACTTTCGTAATTTTCATTCAAGCAATTTCAGAATTACTTAGAGCCATTCCCGAAAACAAAGACAAGAAAGACGAAGAAATTTATTTGGGTTCGTTCAGTTTAAAAGCAATCAAAGAAGAGTATTTAGTTGTTCAGAAACCACCTCAATTTATTATCAGCACTTACAAATTCAGTTACGAGGTTGACAATCCGAGTTTCAAGTTTTTAAAGTATCGCATATTCAAAGAACCAAACAGCGGAACAATTCAAGAAACATTTTACACTTTGAATCTTGAGAACGCAAAAAACTTTTTCTCTGAAAATCTTCAAAACTATTTTGACCAGTATGGACTTACTGAAATAGAAGTTCTGTTTAAAAAACTCACACAGAACCTCATGTTCAACCTATACGAAATCAGTGATGACTTTGATGTTTTCGTTGCGTTTGAAACTATGAATAACAGAGGAAAGAAATTATCAAATCTTGAATTGCTGAAGAACAGACTAATTTATTTGACAACTTTGTATGATGAAAAAGAACTCAAACCAGACGAAAGATTTTCACTTCGTGAAAAAATAAATGATTCTTGGAAAGAAGTTTATTATCAGTTAGGGAGAAACAAACAGAACCCACTCAACGATGATGATTTTCTTGTGGCTCATTGGATAATGTATTTTCAATACACAAGAGAAAAGGGTGACGACTACATTCGTTTTCTCTTAGAGCAAAAATTTACCCCTCAAAATATTTACGCAAAGACCGAAGTTAAATTGAGTTCCATTCAAGAGTTTGAGGAAATAAGAGAGGACGAAGAAACAGACCAGGACGAAGTTGAGGTAAGCGAAGGTGAGGAAGATGAAATTGTTTTGCGTTCAAAACTTTCACCCAAAGAAATTGAGGACTATGTAAACAGTTTGAAATCTGCCGCAGTCCATTGGTATAACACACACAATCCGTTAAACAATCAAGACTTGACAAATGCAGAAAGTCTTTGGATTGACCGACTCAACCGAATTGGAATAATTTATTTCCGACCATTGGTAACAGTTTCCTTTTTATCAAAAGACATTGACAGCAAAAAAAGAATTCAACTTTTCAAGGCGATTGAAAGATTTATCTTTATTCAGTTCAGACTAAGCAGAGCATTTTCAACTTATAGAAACAGTGAATTTTATCGTGCAGCAAGACAACTTAGAAAAAATGAGTTGTTCGTTGCCGACATTGTTGAACGACTTGAAGAAAGAATGCAATATTGTTTTTACACTCCTGAAAATACGAAAGATATTTTCTTTGATTACACAGACTTTCAAAAGTTCATTGATAAGAAATTCAAAAATGGTGGTGGCTTTTACAATTGGAACGGGTTACGCTACTTCTTGTATGAATATGAAATGGAGAAAGTAAGGCAAAGAGGCAGTCAAAAAATTGACTGGAAATTATTTGTGAAAGGTGAAAAGGATAAAGTTTCAATTGAGCATATCTATCCTCAAACACCCGACAATAAATGCTGGAAAGAAAGTTTTAAAGATTATAAGAAAGCAGACCAAAAGTTTTTCCAAGGAACATTAGGAAACTTACTTCCATTATCGCAAAGCATAAATTCAAGTTTGCAGAACGATTGTTTTAAGGAAAAGAAAAACCCTAAATACGATTCACGAAAAGAAAAAATCAGACAAGGGTATTTAGATGGCTCACATTCTGAAATAGAAGTTTCAAGTTATGATGAGTGGAATCCAGACAACATACTTGAAAGAGGTTTGAAACTTTTAGAGTTTATGGAAAAGCGGTGGGACTTAGAATTTGAGGACGAGGATTCAAAAATTGAAATGCTGTTTTTACTTTGCATGTTTCCCGAAGAAGAAACCAATGACGAATAAATTTTAAATGACACAGCAATGAATGTAAATCGCTTTGAACAAACAGTGTGCGAACTTCGGGCAGACGAACTTCGGACGGACAGCAGGGCAGCGGATAATCGAGTAGCCCGCCCTACGCAAGATTACGTAGGGGGAGGCTCTCACACCACTGTACATGCGGGTCACGCATACAGCGGTTCGTTATGTTGTGGCGCAACTTTTAAGTAATGATCGAGTAATGGTTCATAACCTCTCG
>JANOVT010000165.1:0-14210 GCA_031417525.1 Flavobacteriales bacterium
TGAGACCTTTGTGGTTTCAATCGCATGCGTTTCAAACGCTGATCAGGATTTTCAAATTCAAAAAAAGACCACTTTTCTGACGATTCAGACCTTTTTTCAAATTACCTGCATTAAGGTATTAATTTAGACTCATTCTAAGCTTAATCTTGCAGACCGCTAACCGCAATGCTTCGTATGAAAACACTACTACTGATTTTTTCCATTTTATTCTTACATCTCTGCTCTGATGGGCAGATTCTGACACATGAAGATTCTTTAAGTGCCGGCTTAAATCCGACCGGGAAAAACGTCATCCTTTCCGGTTATGGTCAGGCAAAATATTCTTACAACAGCAAACTGAAAACGGCAGAAGCCAATCTTACTCGTGCGGTGCTATTCATCGGATATCGATTCAATCGCAAAATCACCTTTTTCTCCGAGCTCGAATTGGAAAATGCCAAAGTCGATGGCAACGGTGGAGAAATTTCCTTTGAACAATGTGTACTCAAATTTGACCTTAACCGAACCAACTACTTACTCGCCGGATTGATGATTCCAAGAATAGGCATCATGAACGAAAATCACTTGCCAGTTACTTTTAATGGCAATGACCGGCACATGATAGAACAACTCATCATACCCGGAACATGGCGCGAACTAGGCGTCGGATATTATGGAAGCAGCAACCGGATGCCCGGACTCAATTGGAGTCTGGCATTGATGAATGGACTGAATGCAGAAGGAATTTCCGGTAGTACAGGAATTCGCGAAGCACGTTTTGAAGGTAAACAGGCAACCGCATCCAATCTGGCCACTACGGCATCTTTACTTTATTATATCCGTGGTTTCCGATTGCAGCTCTCCGGTTATTATGGTGGAACAGTTGGACTAACACCTAGAGCGGCGGATAGTCTGGGTCTGGATTCAGGACCATTCGGAACACCAGTTGGACTTGGTGAATTCAACGTGATGTACCGGAAAAATGGATTAGTTGTGAAAGGCATGGGTATCTATTCTATCACACCTGATGCAAATAAACTCAACACAGCTTATGCGACGAACGCGGCAAGTTCGATGCATGGCTACATGGCAGAAATTGGTTACGATTTATTAAGTCATTCCAAATGGAAGGAAAAACAACTCATTCTTTTCAGTCGTTATGAGTCGATGGATCTGATGACAACCGTTCCCGCAAATGGTATTAAAGACGAACGCTACAACCAGCAATACCTGATCACAGGAATTGGTTTTCTACCGGTGCGTGGTGTTGCGGTAAAATTTGATTGGAAACACCTCACTACCGGTGCGCCGAATGAAGCTCTCATTTTTAATCCGAGTCCGAATGCACCACCCTATCAGCGTGTAAACGACTTTTATCAATTAGGAATTGCATATAGTTTTTAATATGGCAGACAGAAGAGAATTCATCAAAGGATCTTGCACGGTGTGCCTGGGTTTGCTGACTGCAGTTTCTGCAGCGGCTTTGCTGGAAGGATGCACTTCATTGCCCTTGTATAAAACCATCGTTCAAAATGATCAGATCAACATTCCGAAGTCAAGCATCTTACCAGGAGAAAAACTGAAGCTGATTCGCTGCGAAGCAATCGACTATGACGTTTTGCTCGTCATCAATGAAGATAAAAATCATCAAGCACTGTTGATGAAATGCACACATGCTGACAATATTTTGATTGCCAATCTGAATGGTCTGAGTTGCAATCTTCACGGCAGCACATTTAATCTGAAAGGTGAAGTAACGAATGGTCCTGCAAACTATCCATTGCAGAAATTCAAAACAAACGAAGACGAAAATAACATCAACATATTTCTTAAATAAAATGAAGTCAACATACATATTACTCGCTGTCATTGTCTTTCTCGCTTCTTGCAAAAAGAACGATGAAAATGATGTTGTTGAATCAAGTCTGAGTAATCAGGAAATTCAAACCAATGTGCTGAGAGATTTCAGTTACAATGTTGCTTTGGCTTCCTATGAATCGCTGGAAAACAAAACGAATACATTCTACATGGCCTGTGTTGATTTCGATGCCACTCAGAATGAAACGAATCTGAACAACACACGCAATGCATGGAAAGATGCGAGGAGTATCTGGGAGCAAAGCGAAGCATTTCTTTTTGGTCCGGTTTCAACAGCGAACATTGACCCAAGCACGGATACCTGGCCTGTTGATTTTAATGCACTCGACTCGTTGATGGGCACGGCCAATGCCTTTACACAATCTTACATCAATTCATTGGGAGATGAACTAAAGGGTTATCATCCTTCCGAATATTTGCTATGGGGTGCCGATGGACAGAAACTTCCCGAAGCTTTCACCGCGCGCGAAAGTGAGTACCTGATTGCATTGGCTGCAGATCTTCAGATCAAAGCAACAACTCTTCGTGCAAGTTGGGATCCGGATGTTGCCAATAATTATTTATCTGATGTAGTTAATGCAGGTCAGCCAACAAGCCTCTATCCTTCGCAGCGATCGGCCTTTGAAGAATTGGTAAACGGCATGATTGGAATTTGTGATGAGGTGGCAAATGGTAAAATAGAAGAACCATTCGCGATGGCAGATCCTTCTCTGGAAGAATCTCCCTTCAGTCAGAATTCCATTGTCGATTTTAAAAACAATATCCTTGGAGTGAAAAATGTCTATTTCGGTAAATTCATCGCAGATGGATATGGCATTCACGATTTTATGACAAAAAACAATCTGTCCCTCCACAACAAAATCGCAACAGAAATTGACAATGCACTGAATTCATTCAATGGCATCACCATTCCTTTCGGTGAAGCTATCATCCAGCAACCAACGCAGGTGCAACATGTCATCAATCAAATCAATATTCTAAAAGAAACATTGGAAGTTGATTTGTTACCATTTATCCAACAGACCGTAGCTGAATAATCCCATGAAAAATAGCGTCGTTTCCATCATTTCTCTGATCGTTGTTGTTATCAGTATTTCGACCATTGAATCATGTCGAAAAGCAGAGCCAGTTGATGTAGATATTTTCGACGAACGGCTTTCCGGTGGCGAACAAACCGTATTCAGTGAAGGCATCGGCGCTTTTTCTGCCGCTTTTCCAACACTCACAGGAACGAGAATGGATATTCACGAATTGGGTGATGCTCATTTCGAAACATCGTTTATTGCATCTCCCGCTCCTATTTTTCAGGGACTGGGAACCATTTATAACAGCAACTCATGTGTGAATTGTCATATCGGTGATGGACGCGGTAAACCAATTGAAAACAACGAAGCATTAACGAGTATGCTATTTCGTATCAGTGTTCCTGGAACGGGGCCACATGGCGGCCCATCAGGTGTACCTGGCATGGGCGGTCAGCTTCAGGATAAAGCCACCTTCGGGCATCAACCGGAAGCAAATGTCTCCGTCATTTGGTCTGAATTTGAAATGGAATATAACGATGGAAATTCCGTGAGTCTTCGTCAACCAACCTGGAACTTTATCAATCCATATATCGCAATTCCGGGTGGAATGAAGTATTCCGCGAGAGTCGCTCCCCCTGTCCATGGTTTAGGTTTATTAGAACAAGTGGCTGAATCGACACTTCTTTCATTCGCAGACGAACATGATCTGAATGGTGACAACATTTCAGGTAAACCCAATTATGTCTGGGATGAAAAACGTCAGCAGATGATGATCGGACGCTTCGGATGGAAAGCGGAAGCCGCTTCATTGGACCAACAGGTGGCTGGTGCTTACAATGAGGACATGGGAATAACCAGCAGCATTTTACCTGTGGAAAGCAGTTACGGACAAATTCAACATGTTCATTTTGGTGATGAACCGGAAGTACCGGACAGTATTCTTCATGCAGTTATTTTCTATGTAAAAACACTCGCTGTTCCAGCGCGAAGGAAAGTAACTGATCCGATCGTCATGCAAGGAAAAAGAATATTTGCAGAAGCAAATTGTGCTTCATGTCATATTCCAGATATGCGAACAAAAACGGATGTTACATTTCCTGAAGCTTCCAATCAATTTATACATCCTTACACCGATTTATTGTTACACGATATGGGTCCGGGACTTGCCGATGCACGCCCGACTTTTGCGGCCACCGGCACAGAATGGAGAACGCCACCGCTCTGGGGAATCGGCTTAACGCCTCTCGTGAATGGACATAATTTTTACTTGCATGATGGAAGAGCCAGAAATCTGGAAGAAGCTGTGATGTGGCATGGTGGAGAAGCACAAGCGTCTGCCGATTATTATAAAGCACTGAGCGCTGCAGATCGACTTGCGCTTTTGACTTTCTTGAAATCACTTTGATATTTCGCGACGGTTTAAGCACCAACAACCACACCCATGTCGCAGAATTTTGCGATGCGCTGTTCTGAACGCAACTTGGGATCAATTGCAGAAAGTTCTTCCAGTTCTTGCAAAATAACTTGCTTCACTGTTTCAAAAGTTTCTGTTGTGTTCGTATGCGCTCCCCCGAGTGGCTCGCGGATAATTCCGTCGATCAGGTGATTGCCGTACATATCTTCTGCGGTGAGTTTGAGCGCTTTTGCAGCCGTCACTTTATGATCCCATGATCGCCAAAGAATGGAAGAACAGGACTCAGGAGAAATGACACTGTACCAGGTATTCTCCAACATAAGCACACGATCTCCGATGCCGATGCCCAAGGCACCGCCGGAAGCCCCTTCGCCGATGATAATACAAATCACAGGAACTTTGAGTTTCATCATCTCAAACAGATTTCGTGCAATAGCTTCACCTTGTCCACGCTCCTCAGCCTCCAGTCCCGGAAATGCACCAGGTGTATCAATTAACGTTACGATTGGCTTGTTGAATTTTTCCGCAAGTTTCATCAGACGCAATGCTTTGCGATATCCTTCCGGATTGGCCATTCCAAAATTGCGGAATTGACGAAGTTTTGTCGTGTTGCCTTTTTGTTGTCCAATCAACATCACACCTTGTCCATCAATAAATCCAAAACCTCCGATCATTGCTTTATCGTCCTTCACAGTTCTGTCGCCATGCAATTCTATCCACTGGCCACCAGTGAGATACTCGATGTATTGTTGAGTATAAGGGCGATCAGGATGTCGGCTGACTTGCACACGTTGCCAAGGATCGAGATTCGAATAAATCTCGTCTGTTTTGGCTTTCACTGCATGCTCAAGATCTGCAATGGCACTAGACATATCAACACCGGCTTTCTTTTCACTTTCACGCAATTTTTCAATCTGCGAGTGAAGTTCTTTGATCGGCTCTTCAAAATCAAGATAATTCATAGGTTCAAAATTACAGGGTGCAAAGTAGAAAAAATTCACTTGTTTGGGACGCAGACACAACAGTCACATCACACAACTTACTTCAATGTGGTCAAAAAATCAGCTAACAGTTTGATAGCCTTGCCCCTGTGACTGATCTCATTCTTTTCCGTCATCGTCATTTGAGCAAAAGAGCGAAGCTCATTATTTGGTATAAAAATCGGGTCGTAACCAAAACCATCTTCACCTTTTCTTTCTGTTGCGATTGTGCCTTCTGCCATGCCCTCGAACAAAAATTCTTCACCATCTAAAATCAAACAGATAACAGTTCTGAATTGTGCCCTGCGATCAGTTACGTTTTGCATTCTCTCTAGCACCAAATCGATATTATCATCAGAATTTCGTTGATCACCTGCGTATCGCGCGGAATAAACACCAGGCTCGTTGTTTAATGATGATATCTCCAATCCGGTATCATCAGCGAAACAACTCATGTGATAGTGATCCCATACATACCAGGCTTTTTGTCTTGCATTCCCTTCAAGAGTTGGCATTGTTTCCGGAATTTCTTCTGTGCATCCTATTTCCAACAATCCTGTGATGGATATTCCATTACCCAACTTGGCTTCCACTTCTTTCACTTTGTTCTGATTTGCGCTGGCAAAAACGAGTTGTTTCATAGATAGTTTTTTCGAATTAGAGTGTTAAACAGTATGGGCTTGAAACCCCGTTATTCTGAATAATTTTTTCGGATGATTTTATCGGTGAGTGTTCGATCAAATGAACTTACAAAAATGATTTCTTTCGGTACTTCATACTTCTGGAGATTTTTTTCCATGTAGGATAGCAGCGACAGTTTCCTTGACTCATTCCACTCTTTGCCTTCAATATATAGTACCACTATTTCACCAAAGACACTGTCGGCTTTTTTCCAGATATAATATGCTCCGGTAAATAAAAATTCAATGATCTTCTCGATCGGTTCGGGGAAAATTTTTATTCCGCCACTGTTGATCACATTGTCTTTTCTGCCCAGAAAGATGAAATTTTGTTCGTCTATCAATTCTACCACATCATTCGTCACAATAATTTCATTGTCCAGGTGTTCAGATTGAATCACAAGACAACCATCAGCATTTTGACGGAATTGAACACCGGGTAAAGCGCAAAACAACTTGTCTGACGCACGAATTCTTCGAACAGCTACATGCGAAATGGTTTCAGTCATTCCATAGGTCAGGTAAATATCAGAATCACTAATGAGCAACTGACTTTCGAGATGACCGGGAAGTGCGCCTCCTCCAACCAATACAATATGAATTTTATCCAATTCCAGAGGATCCTCATTCATGATTTCATGCAGTTGTGGTGGAGTGAAGGATGCAGTGTCATAATGATCCTCAATGCCCTTTAGCGGATGGAGCGATGGCTTCACCCAATGCAAGTGCCATTTGTTTACCAGAGCGCGCACAATGACCATTTTTCCGGCTATGTATTTCGAAGGCAGGCAAAGCAATGCAGAAGATCCGGAATCCAATTTGAAAAATCGAGACGTCATTCTTGCGCTCTCAGCCATTTGCTTTTTCTGCAACCGTAGCTCTTTGGGCAAACCTGTTGAGCCCGAGGTCAGGACTTTGATATATTCATCCTCATTGAACCAATTGAGGATAAACATGCAATGATCAACTTCCCATTCCTCTGCTTCACCAGACGTCTCCCAACACCACTGCAACAATTCTTCTTTTGAAAAAGTGCGCTTGTTGATATGGAATAACTCATCATTCATTACAACGAAAGTATTTCCGATTCATCCCAAAAAGAAGAATCTGACCAATGAAGTTTTCCCGATTCTATCACCATCGGTGATGGAATGTTGTTGGTATATAAACCACCGGTGCCGAGTCCTTGAGGTAGCAAAGTCCTTTTAACGGCAGTCCATTGTGCAATGGCATTTAATCCAATATTTGATTCAAGTGCGGATGTGATCCACCAACCAATTTTTCGTACCTCTGCTAATTCAATCCACTCATCACAACCGCTGAAGCCATGATGCAAGGTCGGCTTCAACACCAGATAGTGTGGTTGAAGTAAGTCGAGAAGTCGTTTCTTCTCATCTAACTCATGCATGCCAATGAGTTCTTCGTCCAACGCGATGGGAATAGATGAATTCAGAATGATATCGGCAAAAAGTTTTCCTTGACCGGGTTTTATTGGTTGTTCAATGGAGTGAATCTGATGAACAGCAAGAGCTTCAAGTTTTTTCAAGGCATCATCAGCATTGAAAGCACCATTGGCATCCAAACGAATTGTGATATCATCTCCAAAATTTTTCCGAATTACCGAAAGCAATTCAAGTTCTTCAGAAAAATTTAAAGCCCCGACTTTAAACTTGATCGTATCAAATCCCTGCTTGATTTTTTCTTCAGCTTCCTTCAGCATGGAATCCTTGTCGTTCATCCAAACCAACCCATTGATTTTGATCTCCGTTGCTGCACCCCGATCAAACAACCTACGTTTTCCGCCATTCAGATAATCGAGGCAAGCAGTTTCAATCGCGAATCGTATCGATGGATTATCAGACTGAATGGCAAGAAATTCATCAAAGTCGAATGAGTTTTTTTGAAGTGTGTCTAATGCCTCTTCAAAACTTTCAGGTGATTCAGGACTCAATTTCCAGATTGGAGAACATTCGCCGATACCACATATTTCGTGATTCTTCGAAGCGAGAATGATATATCTGACTTCATGCGTCATCATCACATCTCGCGAAGTTCTGGCGGGTTTATTAAAAAACAAATCTCGCCGGACAACTCGAATGGTTACTTCTTTGCAGAGCCTGAAATTCTCTTGATCAGCCATTCCATGGGGCCTTGGTCGCTCACCCTTTTTTTCCATAGAAAAGTTAGATAGATTGTTAGCGAAGTAGCTAGTATGACATAAACGAATAGAATAATTCTGCGTGAAAAAAACTGCAGATTGGATGCACTCATAGTGAGCAATCCAATGAGGGTGTGAAAAAAGAACACACTGTATTTCATCGACGACAAAGTCTGGATTGTTTTCAAAACTCTTTTATTTTCCAGTTTCCTGAAAAGAAACATCAGCGTATTGATAATGACAATGGACAAGCCTGTCGAGAACACGATGAATGCAGGATACAATTGTTTGATGTTCAGGAAAAAAATATCTGAGCGCTGCAGAAGCAATACGTCATTGTCAATTTTTTTCGCAAAATTGTTAATGAAATAACTGGCGACCATCATACTCAATCCAACAATACTGGAAGGTGGAAGAATTCCGCGAGGTCGTACTTCTGTCCTTCCGAAAAGTAAACCTGCAAAAAAGAAGGAGAACCAGGGTAGAATAGAATAGTAACCATTAAAAAGTAGAAAGCCGAGGATATTATAGATCTCACCTCCACCCAATGTCGGTGGACTGTACTGAACGAAGGTCGGCACATCCACATAAAGAAGTGTGATACCAAATAGAATGGAAAGCAAAGTGATTAAACGTAGAACTAAGGTATTCCATTGTGCCACAAACGGTGCAATCACATACATCAATCCGGATGCAACAAAAATATTCATCGGCCAGGTATAACAGAATGCTAATCCAATCAGAAATAGCACACTTCCTCTTTTACCAAGATAAGTCAACAATTTACGATTGCTGACTTTCCGATCGCGCATGGTGAGTGTGACGGTAAAACCATTGAGAAAAAAGAACAAGGCAGGAAACGAATCCAGCACCAGACTGAATTTTGTGTGCGTCAACGAACTCAGAACCTTATCACCGATGGTAAACCAGAAACCGTAAATGACACAACCAATAATGGCTGCTGCATAAGCAACGTCTATTCCGGTCAGCCGGCGTGTGTTAGAAGGCATCAGAGTGTCTTTTCTTTAAAATATCGGGGGTGAAGATAATAGATCAGTGTTTTTATCTTCATTCAACCCAAGACAGAGGTCAAAAACAAGATAATTCCATAGAGGAAAGTAAGAATAGCGACCTTTTTCAATTCGCTGTCCAGGTCTGAAGGATTTTTTGTTTTGATGACTTTGAACAGCAACACTAACTGAATAAACACCGGTACAAGAGGAAGGAATCTATACCCATTTCCATTCATATTCAATACACCGAATGAAGCTGCCAGCGCAGCCAGAACGACAAGTATCACATGGTAAATTTTTCCATTCACAAATCCGAGTCTGACCACTACGGTGATTTTTCCAGAGGATTTATCATTGATATGATCTCTCAGATTATTTAGGTTCAAAACCGAAGTACTGAATAATCCAATGGCAATGGCCGGAAAAATGACTTGTGTGTCCAGCGAGTGCGCATACAAATAGTAGTTACCTACAACACCCACTAATCCAAAAAAAACGAATACGGCAATATCACCTAAACCGCTGTACCCATAAGGCTTACTACCTACTGTGTATTTGATCGCAGCAACAATAGCCATTAGGCCGATCAACAAAAAAGCAATGGCTGTTGAGAACATGTGTTGCTCACGAAATGCAACGAATATCAATACTAGTCCACTTAACAATGCCAGCGTTGAGCACAGTATGAGCGCCTTCTTCATTTCCGATTTTGTGATTGCTCCGCTTTGCATAGAACGCGTTGGTCCTACCCTTTTCTCATTATCTACACCGCTTTCAAAGTCACCATAGTCATTGGCAAGGTTAGAAAGTATTTGCAATAAAAAAGTTGTAAGTAATGCGAATGAAAAAATCAATCCCGGGTGAGTTGCATAAGCCCAGCCATATGCACCACCAGCCAAAACACATGATGCTGCCAGCGGCAGTGTCCGTAATCTCATTGCAGATAACCAACGCTTCATAGTTTGTGAGAGGTTAGATGGGTAGATTTATTTTTTGATGCTGGAAGTTGGAAGCTAGATGCTGGATATTAGATGAATGAATTTGGATTATGGGAATTTTGGGAATTTTTGAAAATCCGGATCACGTTTTTCCAGAAAAGCTTTTTTTCCTTCCTGTGCTTCTTCTGTCAGGTAATAAAGTAGCGTAGCATCTCCGGCAAATTCCATCAATCCGCGCTGTCCATCGAGTTCTGCATTTAAACCACGCTTAATCATTCTGATGGCGAGAGGACTTCGTTTCATCATGATTTTGCACCAGCGTACTGTTTCATTTTCAAGTTCAGACAACGGAACAACTTTGTTCACCATACCCATATCTTCTGCTTCCTTCGCTGTGTATTGCTCGCATAAAAACCAAATTTCTCTGGCTTTCTTTTGACCAACATGCCTTGCGAGGTAACTCGAACCGAATCCTGCATCAAAACTTCCAACCTTCGGACCAGTTTGACCGAAGCGGGCATTGTCGGAAGCAATCGTCAGATCGCAGACAACATGCAATACATGACCACCGCCAATTGCATATCCATTGACCATTGCGATGACTGGTTTTGGTAGTTCACGAATGCGTTTATGCAAGTCCAACACATTTAATCGAGGCACGCCATCTTCTCCAATATAACCTCCAACACCTTTCACATTCTGATCTCCGCCGCTACAAAATGCTTTATCTCCTTCTCCTGTCAACACAACGACTGCAACATCTTGTCTTTCTCTACAGATATCCATCGCCTCAATCATCTGTCTATTCGTTTCCGGTCTGAAAGCATTGTACACTTCAGGACGATTGATGGTAATCTTCGCTATACCTTCAAAATATTCAAAGCGTATATCGCTGTACTCCTTTATGCTTGTCCAAGTTCTATTTATTGTTTGTTCAGACATATTATTCAATTTAATTTTGACTAATTCTTTATGTGTTGAAAAAATGCTTTCAAAACCGGATCGTTGTCGAGACGTGGAGTAAGAACTTCCAAAACCGCGCATCCTTTTGTTTGATAAAGCCACTCAAGACCTTCAGTTAATGTGTTTTCATCTTGCGACTGCCGAAAATCAAGATTATACATGGCGGCCAGACCGGCTGCACTTCGTGTGTGAGTTGTTTCAAAAAACTTCTCCATTGCGTCTACATGAGATTTTGGTCCTTCAATAATTCTGAAAATACCTCCTCCTCCATTGTTGATGACCACAATTTTCAGATTGGGTCGAACGAACTCATTCCAGAAAGCATTGCTGTCATAAAAAAAACCGATATCACCGGATATAAGAGTCGTCATTTTCCCTGAAATAAAAGACGCACCTACAGCAGTGCTTGAACATCCATCAATACCGGCGACACCCCGATTTCCAAAGTAAGACAGATCATTGCGTGTATCACTTAGCAAGATGTATCGAACCACACTGCTGTTCCCCATTTGAACATGACTTTCCGTAGGGATGTTTTTCATGAGTATATCAAATGCCTTGAGATCACTCCACGCAGCCGTTTCCAAAAACTGATTGCTTTTAACTCTGGCTTTTTCATTAAGCTCCATCATACGATGGTGATAGCCGGAAGGCTTTTGCTCAAATCCCTTCTGAAAAATTTCACGAAAGAAAGCGACAGGTGATAAAGGAATGATTTTAGTGAGATGTTTTAAAGTATCCAAACCTTCACCACTAATATCTACATGCCAGTGTTCCGTTCGTCCATTTCTCAAATGCTCTTTTATTTTTCTCGATATAATATTGTGACCAGTTGTGATCAACACATCTGGAATCAATTCGGATTTTTGATTTTCATCAAAACCCATGATCATTCGATCGATGGTTGTGATAAAATGCGGATGTGATAAGTTGCTATGAGCTTCAGTGAATACTGCCACATTGCTTCGTTGTGCAAAGTCTGCCAATACACTTTGAAACTCGGTGTCGGGAGGCATTTGACCAGCGAGCACCATTACCTTTTCTGATGCCGAAATTATCGAACTCAGTTGATTTAATTCTTCATTCGTGAGTGTGAGATGTGTTCTGGCTCTATTCACTGTCTTCACCTCCGTATTCACATCGGGAATGGTTTTGTACAAACTTTCACGAAGTGGGAAATTAATGTGCACAGGTCCTTGCACACCCTCCGCACATAGCCTCATTGCCTCGTCCATGATACGAGTGTTGTACCATACAAGATCCCCTTCACTTGCTTCTTCAGCGATTTCAAATGACGCTTTTATATAATTACCAAATACATTCCTCTGTCGGATACTTTGTCCTTCGCCCTGATCGATCCATTCCATTGGTCGGTCGGCAGTCACCACAATCAGCGGCACTCGCTGATAATAAGCTTCAGCGATGGCTGGTGAAAAATTCAATGCTGCGGTGCCGCTTGTGCAGATTAATACAACGGGTTCTTTCAGTTGTTGTGACATTCCCAGCGCGACGAATGCAGCGCTTCTTTCATCCACTACACTATGACTTTGAATCTCCTGATCGTGAATCAAACTGAGCGAAAAAGGTGCATTGCGGGAACCTGGAGTAATAATGACGTGACTGATCTTGTGTACTTTCAACAACGACACAAAATCCTGAACCGGTTTTTTATCAGAAATCATAGAACGGCGAAACTAAAGGCTAAACACATAATTCTTTGAAGCGATTGAGGGAAAAATTGATCCGAACAAAATGAATTGATTGGAATCAATGACAAGTCTTCTTCATTTCAACTTTGTATTTTGATGTTTGCTTCGTCTTATGTTTGAACATTGATTTCAAATTAAAACCAAAAAATATGAATGTCATTGTTTTTGGAGCCAATGGTCGGGTTGGCTCACAGGTCGTGAAAAGAGCATTAGAGAAAGGTCATAAAGTGACCGCATTCGTTCGCCACTCGGAGTCCATTTCATTGCTTCACCCGAATCTCACAGTCGTTCAGGGCGATGCTATGCGACAGCAGGATGTTTCTGCGCACATGAAAGGTCAACAAGCCGTGATCACTGCTTTAAGCTCTGATGAACTTTCACACAGGCTTGTTTTCATCAACCATATCATCAATGCCATGCGCGAATTTAAAGTGAAGCGAATCATCGCCATTGGCGGTATTGGTGCTTTGCAGGCAAGTGAACATTTGAAAGTATACGAAACGACCACTTTTCCTCGCGAATATCTCGATGTTACACAGGCACACATTCGGGTTCTGGATGCACTGCTCACGAGCAGAAATGACTTTACCTTCGTTTGCCCGCCGATGATCAAGGATGGCGACAGAACAGGCGTCTACAAAACTCAGGACTCCTATCCTACCCAGGGCTGGAGCATTAACACCGGCGACATGGCGGATTTTATGGTGACTGAACTCTCCGAAAACAAGTATGTTGGCCGGAAGGTGGGGATTTCGAATAGCTAGTTCGAAGTTCAGAGTTCAGAGTTCAAAGTTGGCGGGCATTTTTCCGCGAACGAAATTGAAACTGGCCAATTTAAAAAACACCCATTTTTAGTTTCAATTTGTTAGACCCACGAATCAGCTTGAAGTGGAATTCTATGGCAATTCTAAAAACGAATTTTCGCCAACCATGAACTACGAACTCTGAACTCCGAACTATCCGAAAAAACCCTTGGTTCGATGAGAAGTGATGGTTACATTTGCCGCCCAAATTGAAGGAGGTATATCCATTATGTTGATCATTCCAGTAAAAGAAGGCGAAAGCATTGACCGCGCTCTGAAGAAATTCAAGAAGAAATTCGAAAAAACAGGCGTTATTAAGGAATTGCGTCGTCGTCAGGCCTACACAAAAACAAGTGTAAGCAGAAGAGAAGAGATTAAGAAGGCTACTTATATTACTACTCTGAAAAGAGAAGAAATGTAAGAACAGCCTACTGTTCACAATATACAGGGTGAAGTTTCGGTTATAATCGAAATTTCACCCTTTTTGCTTTAGTGGAATTCGAAAGCTTTCTAACATATCTGAGAACTGAAAAACGTTGCTCTGAACATACCTCCGAATCTTATGGAGGCGACCTATTACAATTCGCTGCTTATTGTGAGCGTCAATTTGAAATAACAGAATCTGCCGACGTCACTCAGGTGGTCGTCAGGTCGTGGATGGCGCAACTAC
>JANOVT010000166.1:0-2226 GCA_031417525.1 Flavobacteriales bacterium
GCAACAAATCAATACGCCTACCTTTCTAAAACTATTCAAATCTGCATTCAATTCCCATAGTAAGTCCACCCCACAGCCCGGGTTTCGTGCAACGACGACTTCATGTTCGGTCGAAAAGACCACATGAAGTCTTAAATGTTATATGCAATGCTAATCGCTCCGAACAAACTGATGTGCAAACTTGAAACTGTATCGCTCCGAACTTTTCGGCAAAGCCGTTTGGCTATCGCTTCGCAAAATAAAAAGAGAAGCAACGCCACGCACAAAGCCAACGCAAGTTGCTTCACATTTTATATTGCCCCAACGCACCCGCTACTTCCAACCATCCTGCTCATTCTGACAAATTGCTTTTTCACATTCGGACAAATCAAAACACCACCGACACCACGAGTTTCTTCATTCAATCCTGTTGGCATCAATCAGCATTACACGAACAGCAATCTGACACCGCAGACATATCAGACACCGACACAAAATGTTCCGATGGGTGCAACATCGGACGACATCATAAGACAAGCTAATCAAAATGCAATGAAGCAAATGGGAGTTACTACCCCAACCATTCCACCTTCCGACCCGAATGAAAGACACCAATTTATTTTGAATCAATACAACCAAAGTATTAACCCGACAAGAAATTTTCAGCAACAAAAAGAATTGCTTGACATCATTAATGAAAGTCATTCAGATGAAAACAACAGGAAATTTGACATGAGTTATTTTAAATCGCCTGACTTCACTGCTAAATCAAAATCCTACACCAATGCAAAACCTGAATGACATGCTTTCAGGAAAAAGAAAATTATCTGTTGCTGATGCTTATTTTGAAATAGAAAACGCCTACGGTAATTCCTATTTGTCACAAAAGGAATACAACGAAACTATTAAGCAATCGGTTAATTTCATTAGAGCATGGCTTGTTGAAAACAACTACAATCTTAAAGACAATGATGCTTTGCATTTTGGAATACAAAAATTCATGAGTGAAACTTTATCCGTTAAGAAGAACACACCCGATTCCAAATCACCCCCTGAAAAAATAACACACCTTCCATTCTTTTACGACTACAATGATTTCACAGCAGAAAAAGATTTCAGAAATTATTTTTCCACAAAATGTCTTGCCACGGGTAGCGGACAATGCAACAGCTTACCAGCAGTTTATTCAGCACTTGCAGAAGGTTTAGGTGCAAAGTCATATCTGACTTTTGCACCGCAGCACTCATTCATAAAATATCCTGACGATAAAGGAAATATTCACAACTACGAGCCGACATCAAACTGGAAAATTTCAGATGAATGGTATGCAGACAATATGTTTATCAGCCCAACTGCAAAAGCAACAGGAATTTATCTTGATACATTAAACCGCAAACAAGTTGTCGCAAGTTGTTTGCTTGACCTTGCTTTTGGTTACATGAAAAAATTTGGAGCAGCCGATGGAGAGTTTGTAAAAGAATGTGTGAGCACATCAATGAAATATTTTCCAAAGGGTAATAACATTGAAGCATATTTTGTTTATAGCAGTTTGTTAGCACGGCAGCTTGACAGAAAACTAAATGAAACTAACATCACCGATTTGAAAGACATCAGTAAATCACCCGAAGCACAAAAACTTTATCAAGCATTAATACAAAACGAAGAAGCAATTAAAAACTTAGGGTATCAGGACACACCCGAATCACTTTATCAAGAGCTAATGCAGCAGCATGAGTTCAAGGGAAGACAACAGTCAGAAAAGAATATTTCAGGAAAAGAAAAAAGAAACTTATTCATTAAATCAAATTTCTAAACAATACTTAAATTTACCGCAATGAAAAAAATCAAATCCAACATCAGCATTGCAATCATGCTTTTGCAGTTTGCATTTGCAACAACATTATTCGCAGGAAATAATCCTGACAACAATTCCGAGCAGCTTTTGAAATCAAGTTTCATTTCTGCTAAAGAGGAGTTGAATAATATGCTTATCGGAAAAATTCCTTTGAGTTATGAGCAAGCAATTTTTACAATGGAAAATGCTTACTGGGGAAATTCAGTTGATTACTCTTACTTTAATTCTTCTTTACAATATCATGTTGAAAAAATAAAAAATATCATTGCCGCCAATCGTAATTACTCATCACAAAAATTCAATCAAACCTTTCTTGAAACTATTGAACAACAAAAAGAAAAATATGATAAAGCACTTGCGAATTGGGCAATCTTTAAATACATCACAGACAC
>JANOVT010000167.1:0-14035 GCA_031417525.1 Flavobacteriales bacterium
AAAGTAGAATGGTTCATTTTGGTTAGTTATAAGTGAATAAGTTGAGCAGGGCAGCATTAAGCCCGTCCGTTATTAGCAGAGGCGAAGTTATTAACAAGATTTGTTTGATAAATCAATTTTAACAAAATAAACTTCATTTAGTCGAAATAAAAGAGGGGTAGGTGTACAAAAAACACACTTTGGTCGTAGCGACTGATTAGACAACTTTAACTTTTTAAGTGATTGACTATCAGTGCCAATGGTCTTTTTGAAAAATGTCAGCTGTTATTCTCAGTCAATCCAACTTATGCAAATGATTTCTTTTCTGAAGAATAAATTCTGACTTGACCCAACCTTTTAGGAACGGTGTCCTGCACGGAAGGATTGCCGATGAATGGTGATGGACTTCCTTACGTCGTATACTATGAAGGCAGTAAGGGATTCCTGACCGACTTGGGATTCATTCCTGTAAATCCGGATGGTTCCTCTTTGCTCTGATACCAAGCGAAGGCATTTATTTCATCTGAGCATCCACAACAGCAATTCGCACCATGTTCAAAATTTCCCGAACAGAACAACCCATTTGTAGAATGTGATAGCTTTTTCTCATTCCCAATAAGACAGGCCCAGTCACTTCAAGTTCTGCGATTTCCTGAAGAAGTTTGTACGCAATATTTCCTGAAGCAAGATTTGGGAAGATGAGTGTATTCACTTTCATCCCTTTTAACCGGCTAAATGGAAAATTCTCATTGAGCATTTCATTGTTCAAGGCAAAATTTGCCTGTAGTTCACCATCGACAATTAATCCGGGATAATCGCGATGAAGTATCTGAACAGCTTTCGCAACTTTTTCTGCGTCGCGTCCACCGGCCGACCCAAAGTTGGAATAACTGAGAAGAGCCACGCGTGGAATGATTTTCATTTTGGCAATGGTCTCAGAAACCCGCAAAGTAATCTCAACGAGATCTTCTGCGCTGGGATCAACATTCACAGTGGTATCAGCGAAGAACAGAGGGCCTTGTTTGGTTTCTACGATGTACATACCACAAACTTTCTTCACACCATCTGCAGGACCGATTGTCTGAAGAGCCGGACGAATTACGCGACCATAATTGCGTGTCATACCACTGATCAACGCATCTGCCATGCCGGTTTCCACCATCATTGCTCCGAAATAATTTCGTTCACGCATAGTGCGTATTGCTTCCACTTCAGTTAGTCCTTTCCGCATTCTTTTGGTGAAAAGCAACCTGCCAAAATCTTCGCGAGCATTCAACCATTCGTCAGATCTGGGGTCAATAATCTGCACACCCTCCAGATCCAATTCCGCTTCCAGAATCATTTTTCGAATTTTAATTTCATCGCCCAAAAGAATCGGAATTGCCACGGCTTCATCACGAGCCTGCTGTGCCGCTTTCAGAATTTTGAAATTATCGCCTTCTGCGAAGACAACACGTTTCGGATCTTTTCTTGCGCGTTCAGCAATGCTTCTGGTGAGCACATTATCGCGACCCATACGCTTCTGCAATTCTTCTGCATACGCTTCCCAATCGGTGATGATGATTTTCGCGACACCACTTTCAATGGCAGCTTTTGCTACCGCGGTAGAAACGATGACGATCAGACGCGGATCAAGGGGTTTGGGAATGATATAATCTTTACCAAAGTTGAGATTTTTGAGATTGTATGCCTCAATCACCTCTTCCGGTACAGAGTGTTTTGCAAGTTCAGCAAGTGCTTTTACCGCTGCCAGTTTCATTTCCATATTGATGCAAGAAGCGCGAACATCAAGTGCTCCGCGAAAAATGAAAGGAAATCCCAATACGTTATTCACCTGATTCGGATGATCACTTCTACCGGTTGCCATGATGATATCTTCACGCGCAGCAACTGCTTCTTCGTATGGAATTTCGGGATCTGGATTTGCCATCGCAAACACAATGGGGTTTTTTGCCATTGATTTTACCATCTCCGCATTCATCAAATTGCCGTGTGACAATCCTAAAAAAACGTCTGCACCAACAAGTGCTTCTGCGAGGCCATTGTATGTATTTTCGGACGACGCGAATTTTCGTTTTCGATCATCTACGTCCATTCTTCCTTCATGCACCAAACCTTTGGAGTCGAACATGAATACATTTTTTTTGTTCACTCCGAGATGAACCATCAGATCAATGCAGGAAAGCGCTGCAGCTCCGGCACCACTGACAACGACACGCACTTCACCGATTTTTTTATTGGCGATTTCGAGTGCATTCAAAAGTGCTGCTGTAGAAATGATCGCTGTGCCATGCTGATCGTCGTGCATGACTGGAATGTCAAGCGCTGCTTTCAGTTTTTCTTCAATTTCAAAAGCCTCTGGTGCTTTGATGTCTTCGAGGTTGATACCGCCGAACGTTGGAGCAATATTGATGACCGTGTTGACGAATTCATCCACATCAGTAGTCCTTACCTCGATGTCCATTCCATCAATGTCTGCGAAAATTTTGAAGAGCATTCCTTTTCCCTCCATGACAGGTTTACTGGCTTCGGCACCTAGGTTACCAAGCCCGAGTATAGCTGTTCCATTCGAAATAATGGCCACCAGATTTCCTTTTGCGGTGTAGCGATAGACGTCGTCGACATTCGCGGCAATCGCCAATACAGGTTCTGCAACACCGGGTGAATAGGCAAGAGCAAGGTCGCGTTGTGTACTATGCGGTTTAGTCGGAATGATTTCGAGTTTGCCTCTTCTACCTTGTTCGTGGTAATCCAGTGCTTCTTTTTTTCTTATCTGACTCATACAAAAATTTCGGGGGTTAAAAGTAGCATGGATAGAGCGCTAATTCACAGAGAGAGTGTGAGTGTGAGAAATGAGCATCGGCCTCTCAATTCTCACACTCACACTCACACTAAAAAAAAGCCATCCCGTGCGGAGGATGGCTTCATAAAGCGAGTACAAGAAAATATTATTTCGAAATAACGAGACGTTTGGTTTCGAAGATTTTGCCTTCATTTTCAATATTGCAGAAATAAATGCCACTTACAAAATCATTGGCATGGATCATCACAGTTCCATTCTTTTTAGTCAGTGAAACCTGTTTTACAAGTTCACCCATCATATTGTATATGCTCAATTTACCGGAGTTAGGTGGTGAAAGAAAGCTATAAGAAATATTTCCGGATCCATTTAACGGATTTGGGCTGATTCCACTGATTTCACCGACAGCGGTGTTTTCTCTGACACCAACAATGCATTCGCTTTCTACACAAAAATTGACATCGTAGCAAAATTGATTTGAAATGTTGTTTGTATCAAACCAACAGTAGCGAATGGTGCTTTGACCAGGATTTCCATAGTGGCGATAGTGTGCATAGAATGTGTTCGTGAATGCTCCAGGAGCGAGAGTTACTACCTGAGTAGAAGTTAAATTGCCTTGTCCGAAAGCGGAGCAAAGAATGCCCCAGCAGAATTGGTTCGCAGAACCAGAAACTTCTGAAACACCAATTTTTTTACATCCAAAAGCAATGGATTCACTTGAGGCATTAATTATTTCCCAATCAATTATGCTTAGTTCAATATCGTCTAATGTTCCGGTAACCACATTCGTGGAATTGACAAGCTCGACGAGCTGTGCTTGAAGAACACTCAGAGTAAACAGACAAGACAAAGTAAGTAATATTCTTTTCATAATTTGAATTTGAGGAAACGAAGTTAAATCAATTTGAGCAGATTGATTTTCAAAACGGTCTTTATCTTGGGATTTCAGTCATGAAAGGGATTGAAATTTTCTGACTATGTGGTAGCTTTCATGTTTTTGAAACGGTGAGTACAGATCAAACATATTAACCGAGTTAACTTGCACCACTATTTTGAATATGAAGAGTTGTTTAGTGCTGATAGCGGGCTTTTTGTCCTGCCTTTTTTCTCAGGCCCAGATTCCTGACGGAACGGTTGCGCCTGACTTCACCGCGACAGATATCGGTGGAAATGAGTTTAGTCTGTATAACACATTGGATGCAGGTCAGGTGGTTATTGTGCAATACTTTGCGGTATGGGATTCCTACGCATGGGATTATTACAATTCTGGAGTGCTTCAGGCATTATTCACCATGTATGGTCCGGATGGCACGAATCAGTTGGTAATTCTACAGATTGAATCGGAACCCTCCAATACATCGGCCCAGTTATTTGGCCCCCAATCGTTAACTGGCGATCCCGCAAGTCAGACACAAGGAGATTGGATAACCAGCAACCCGTTCATTGTGGTTGACAGCAGCGCAATTGCCGGGCTTTATGATGTGACTTACCTGCCGACTTTGTTTATGATTTGTCCGGATAAAATTTCTACGCAAATAAATCAAGTGGAAACTGCAACTATTGCTACGGCCTTAAATGGCCAGATTTGTCCCGTGCTCACCGCAGGCCAAGATCCCGCCATCACGCAACTTACTACTCAGGCAAGTTGTGGTTCGGGAGTAGTCGATATTTCTTTTTACTTGAAAAACCTTGGAACAGAGACATTGTCAGTTGCGGACATTTTGATTGAAGGTGTGAGTGCATCCTTTAACCATACATGGACAGGTAATCTTTTGCCCTATCAGGAAGAGTTGCTGGTTTTTGATGATGTTGCCGCACCGGGTAATACCGATGTTCAGGTGAGTATTACATCGACCGATTCAAATTCTTTGAATAATTCAGAAATGGTTCCGTCTGGAATTCATAAAACTTCTCCATCTGTCAAACTCGTGCTCGGTCTGGATAATTTTCCGGAAGAGGTGAGTTGGGAAATTCGGGATAGTAATGGAAATGTTGTTCATTCGGATGGAGATTTTACTGTGTCTTACCAGTATTTCGAAGACACATTACTGTTTCCATCTGATGGTTGCTACAGTTTTTATTTGTTTGATGAAGGTGGTGATGGATTGCATGGCAGTCAGTGGGGCGGATACGATGGAACTTGTTATCTGAGTGGCTTGAATGGTTACGGCGAGGTGATTGCGGAAATAGTTGACTACGATGGGTCGTATGATTTTGAAGAAACAGAATCTCCTCCTTCTTTTTTGATGGCTGAATTCGAAGTGTTAACAGCTTTGGAAACATCAAACAAAACGATTGTTCAAGATTTGATGATTTATCCGAATCCGACTAACGGCAAATTGAACTTCAATCTCGGCAAAATGGATTCCAGACAAGTTGATCTAAAGATTATGGATAGTGCCGGACAATTGGTATTTAACCGTGTTCAGGGTTTCTTGCCTTCCGGTGTTCAGAATTTTGAAGCCGATTTAACCGCATTGCCGGTTGGGATTTATATAGTAAAATTGTCGGATGATAAAACGCAAATGCATTCAAAACTCATTCTCACACATTAATCGTTTTCGTTTCATTGGTGGAATGGTACAATCATTGAAATGCCCAAGCAGCCAAAATTTAAGAACATGAAAAAATTCCTTCTTCTTCTGATCACTGCACCACTGATTCTTTCGATGAATACACCGCAGATGGGTTCAATTCCAAGCACAATGTTGAAAGACCTGAACGGAAATACCGTCGACACTGGCACGCTTTCCAATGATGGCAAACCAATACTCATCTGTTTTTGGGCAACGTGGTGTAGTCCATGTAAAAAGGAGTTGAATACATACGCAGAACTGTATGAAGACTGGAAAGAAGAAACAGGTGTGAAAATTTATGCGGTGACGATTGATGATCAAAGGACAGTGAATAGTGTGAAGCCTTATGTCAATTCGGTTTCCTGGGATTTCGAAATTCTATTGGACGTCAATAAGACCTTTTCTCAGGCTATGGGCGTGAGTATGCCTCCCCATACATTTTTATTGGACGGCACAGGAAACATCATTTGGCAGCACGTTGGATACAATTCCGGAGACGAAGAAGAAATTCACGAGCAACTCTTGAAATTTAAACAATAAGATTTTTTGAATCAGATTCAGCCCTTTCATCCCATGATGAAAGGGTTTTTTGTTTCTACTTTCGTCCGCGCCTGAAAATCCCACTTTATGTTTCGAAACCACCGAATACTGTTTGTAGTAATTATCATTGCAATACACACTTCTGCCATTGCGCAAGATGTTCCTGTGCCTCCTGCTCCGGCAAGTCCTGCAGCTGAGCAGAAAGGTCAATTGCATGGAAATTTTCAGGTTTTGTTTCAGCAATACAATCCCGACAGTGTCATTGGTGCCCAGGTTCCAGAACCGAAAGCAGCAATGAATGCGTATGGTAATTTTACTTACAACTATGGACATCTGACTGCCGGCGTGAGATTCGAATCGTATCAGAATTCGATTCTGGGATTTCCGGCAAGATTTAAAGGTTCGGGTATTGGCAGCAGATATGTGACTTACAACAATGAAAACCTCGAGATCACGGTAGGTAATTTCTACGAACAATTTGGAAACGGAATGTCTCTGCGTACCTACTGGGAGCCTAATCTTGGAATTGATAATGCTCTGGATGGAGTGCGTGTTTTGTTCAGGCCATATAAAGGGATTTCTTTAAAAGGCGTTTACGGTCAGCAGCGATTTGAGTTTGATAGCAGGCTGATCAATGGCAAAGGAATCGTTCGTGGAGTGGATGGCGAAATCACCATCAACGAATTGATTGGAGCTTTAAATGACAAGCCGCTGCGTGTAACACTGGGTGGAAGTTTTGTAAGTAAGTATCAGTCAGGAACAACCATCGCGCGTGATTCAAATGTTTTTGTGCTGCCGAATAACGTAGGCGCAACTGCCGGCAGAATTGGAGTGCAGTACAAGAATTTTCAATTGATTGGTGAATATGTCACTAAAATAAATGATCCGAATGCGGACAATGGTTATATCTATAAGAAGGGAGAAGGCATTTTTGCCAATGCAGCATATAGCACAAAAGGATTTGGGATCACGGCAAGCGCAAAATACATTGACAACATGGCTTTCAGAAGTGACCGCGATGCGCGTCTTTTTGATGTGCCGATTAATTTTCTCCCGGCAATTACTCGCCAACACACTTACAATCTTGCTGCAACACTCTACCCGTACGCGACTGTGCTGAATGGAGAAAGTGGTGCAAGCGGAGAGTTATTTTACACTTTTAAAAAGGAATCTTTGTTAGGCGGTAAATACGGAACATATATTTCGTTGAATGTTGCAGCCGTTAATAGCCTGGATACCGCTCATATCGGGGGTACAGATGAACTGATCAACGGATATAAAACGAATTCGTTATTATTTGGCACAACCAAATTTGTGCGCGATGTCAATTTTGAAATCAGGAAAAAACTGGATAAGAAATGGAACTTCACTTATGTGCATTACTATTTTGAATTCAATACACTCGCTACTCCAGTTACTCAGGACTACAAAGGAATTGTCTACGCAAATATTGATGTGCTGGATGTGCAATTCAAGTTTAAACCAAAACACTCGATACGAGTTGAAATGCAATCATTGCTAACTGATCAGGACAAAGGCAATTGGGCTACCGGTCTTTTGGAGTATTCATTTTCGCCACATTGGTCATTGGCAGTTTTGGATCAATACAATTATGGCAATGTGGACGCAGAGAAGCGCGTTCATTATCTCTATGGCAATCTTGGTTACAGCAAAGGGTCAAGCAGAATCATGGTTGGATACGGAAAACGTCGTGCAGGTATTTTTTGTATTGGTGGCGTTTGTCGTGCAGTGCCAGCATCGAATGGAATTGAAGTTAATATTACAAGCAGTTTTTAATTTTTCAACTTTAAAGAAAATGAAAAAAACATTCACATACTTTTCTTTGATCTTCATTGCACTCACATTGGTGAATTGTGATAAGATTGAAAATCCGATTGCAGAAGCTCAAATTTATCGACAGGATTTGTATGGGCCGGTGCCGACATTCGATGCGGTGGTCGTTCCGGAGCAACGCGTTTTATTGGAAGATTTCACAGGCCATGATTGCGGAAATTGTCCTCCGGGTCATTTAGAGGCACATGAGATTTTAGAAGCGCATCCTGATCATGTTGCTGTAGTTGCCGTTCATTCCGGCTCACTTGCAGCTCCGCATATGCCAGATTATCCTGCCGACTGGAGAACACCGGAAGGTCAATATTACCTGCTTACGCAAGTTGGTCTGGATCAGATGCCAACCGGAAGAGCGAATAGAAGACCAACGGCAGCATTTGCACCTGCTTATGATGTGTGGGCCGCAAATGTGAATGAGGCATTATCCGTTCAACCAGCATTAAGTCTGCAATTGAATGCATCCTATGTGGCATCGAGTAGTGATTTGAATGTGCATGTAAATAGTCAATGGTTTGCTGATCTGACTGGAGAATATCGTTTGGTCATTCTTATTACCGAGTCCAATATCATTTCACCTCAACTGTGGTACAATCACAGCCCTTTAAACGTTTTGGATTACGAACATGAACACATGTTGCGTGGTTCTGTTACCGGTGCAACAGGTTACTCAATTGTTACTGATCCACAAAACGGCGATACACAAACGGATAGCTACACCTTCGACTGGAATTCGGCCTGGCTTCCTGAAAATTGCGAGATCATTGCATTCGTTACGGAAGGTGAAAACGGTAATGTGATAAACGTTGCAAAACAAATGTTGATTCAATGAAAAAGTTGATTTTCATTTTGTGTTGTTTTTTATGTTCACTAGAATTTTTTGGTCAAAAAGAATTCAAAGGTGGTTTGATTGCCGGACCGGTGACAACCCAAATCAGTGGCGATGGTTTAGGTGGTTGGGATAAATTTGGTTTTGCGGCCGGTGCTTGGGTGAACATGCCGCTCGGTGATCGAATAGGTCTCGGACTTTCTATGAAATACATTACGAAAGGCAGCAAAACAAAACGCGACACACTTACCAATCAATCGTTCGGATTTTACCTAAATTACATTGATGTTCCACTATTGTTGACTTACGATCTGGTAAGGAAAAAATCAACTCTTACTTTTTCAGTTGGTCCTTACGTCGGCATCATGATGAACCAAAAGATCAGATACAACGGAGCAGATACAGACATTCCAATTCCATTTAATAAAACCGATATGGGTGGTCAATTTGGAGTAGCATGTTGGGCAGGTCAAAAATTGTTTTTCGAATTCGATATCACTTCGTCCATTTTGCC
Source organism: Flavobacteriales bacterium (assembly GCA_031417525.1). GTDB lineage: Bacteria > Bacteroidota > Bacteroidia > Flavobacteriales_D > Sanyastnellaceae > JAIBBG01. The sequence continues at coordinate 9,087 of JANOVT010000167.1, forward strand.
AACAAGACCCAATCCTTCAGCAGTCAATCCTGGATCTTATTATGAAAAGGGAAATTACAATCAAACACTCCAACTACTGATTGGTTTGCGATTTGGAGGTGGTTCTTCTGCAGCACGTTGATTTAAGCTTTTAAATAGAATTCCAGACTCAAAGTTTTTTGATCTCTTTGAATAAGCTAAACTGCATTTTTTCCACTGTAATTTTCCAAGGCTTCCATTCATTTTCAAAAAACGCATTGATCTGATCTGCGATATTTCGCGTTTCTTTTTCTGCGATCAATAATGCATTCATGGCATTGTCACCAACATTTGTATTGCCGGAATATCCTGAGGCAGTATAGATTTTTGTCATCAGAAAATTTGTTTCATCATGATAACCGGATTTGTTATCCATGTCCATAAACATGTTTTGCAATTTGGTGATACTGGTTGAAAGTGAATCACTTTTTGCAGTGATGTCTTTTTTGAGACTGTCTGCAACATTCACCAACGCAGAATTTACCAGATCAATGTTTTTCTTCGCCGATTTCAATTGCTCAAATCCTTCATCTGCCAGCTTGATTGTTTGATTAAGTCGATCCGTGTAACTTTTGTTTTTTTCATACAACGCAGCGTCCCATGGAATGCGAGGATCACTATTCACAGTAAAGACTGAACTGTCTTTGAATTCGTTGAATTGATACACCACTTTGTATTTACCCGGTGAAACCTGAACACCTCCACCTGGTTCATCATCATCTTCTTTGCGCTCTTGTCTGGAAGGATATTGCACACCTTTCGTGTCGAAATACCAGATACGATAATTCAGTCCGGTATCAGGTTCCATTTTAAATGTACGCAGCGTATCACCGTTAAAAGACAAAACGTGGATGGTAACTTTTTTGTCTTCTTTTTTCTTCTCCTCTTTTTTTTCGGTTTCGTCTTGCTTCGGTAGGTCTTTTTCTTTTGATCCTTTTGGCGCCTTTTCCTTCTTCTCTTTTTTGTCTGATGAAGAATTAGTTTCTTCCATTTTTGGTTCTTCTTTTATTTGAAAATAGTAAGTCAGCAATGCGCCGGATGGTTTGTTTTGCCCGCGAAAAACTTGATCACCAGGAAATCTTTCTCCACGTTGCTGTATGAATGCTGCGTTATATGAATCAGCTACAGGCAACGCAACCAATTTTTTGTTGATGGATGCATGACCTTCAGAAGCATACTTTCTCAGTGGTGCTATATTATCCAGAATGTAAATCGCGCGACCAAATGTTCCGATGATGAGGTCATTTTCGCGCGGATGAATTTTTAAATCTTGTGTTGGAACGCTTGGAAAATCATCCGTCCATTTGTGCCAGATAAGACCATAGTCGAACGAAACGTACAAACCATGTTCAGTTCCTAAAAACAACAATTTTTTTTCAACTGGATCCTGAACCACACTCAGACAATGTCCGCTGACGGATTTTTCATTCACTAAATTCTTCCAGGTTTTTCCAAAATCTGTTGTATGAAATAAATAAGGCATCCAGTCATTCTTGCGGTAATTATTTGCGACAACGAATGCTTCTCCTTCTTGATGACTTCCTGAGATGATCTGCGGAATCCAACAACCTTTGGGCAATCCGGGAATACTCTGCGATAAATTTCTCCACGATTTACCTGCGTCGGTTGTCAATTGAACCTGACCGTCATCGGTACCAACCCATATTGTTTTCTCATCAATTTTGCCCGGAGCAATGCACAGAATGGTGCAGTAATTCTCGGCGCCGGTTACATCAGCCGTGAGGCCGCCTGTTTCGGGAAGTTCGAAAATGCTGGAATCGTTTGTTGTCAGATCAGGAGAAATAATCTCCCATGAATAACCACAATCTTTGGTATGATGTAAAAACTGCGATCCGAAATAGACACCACAATCGTTGTTTGGATCAGCTGCTATACCTGCGTTCCAATTGTATCGCAATTTGATGCCATCCGGATGAACAGGTTTGATATTTCGCGAATCGCCGGTTTCACTATCGACATATCCAAGCTCACCTCCCTGCGACATGGCATACACAAATCGTGAGTCTTTTGGATTCGCGAGTACATCAAAGCCATCACCGAACATAACTTCCTGCCAGTCAGAAGAAGTGATTCCACCTCCATGCCACACATATCCTGCCCCTTTCCATGAACCATTGTCCTGCATTCCTCCATATACGTGATATGGAATAGCCATGTCGTAGTCGATATGATAAAACTGTCCCAACGGAAGATTGTTGATGAAGGTCCAGGTGTCTCCGCCATCTCGAGAAATGTTGAATCCGCCATCATTTCCTTCCATCATCAATTTCGAATTTTTTGTACTCCACCAAAAAGCATGATGATCCGGATGTACCCCACTGTATGGCAATAGCGTACTCCAGTTTTTTCCGCCGTCAATACTTTCACTCACAATACTGTGCAGATAGATGAGGTGATTTTCATTCGAAGGATCAACGTAAAATTCATGATAATAGAACGGTCGGTCACCAACATTTTTATCGGTAACCAGTGACCAGTTGTATCCTCCGTCTGTTGATTTATAAAGCCCGGTTTTTTTCGCTTCAATCAATGCATACACAATTTTTGGATTTGAGTTCGCGATCGCTATTCCTATTCTTCCGTACTCACCTTCCGGTAAACCATTTTTTTCTGTCAGCCGGATCCATGATTTTCCTCCATCAACTGTGATATGCAGTCCGCTTCCTTTTCCACCCGAATGAAAATGGTGAGGCTGACGATGATATTGATACATCGCGGCAAAAAGCTTTTTTGAATTTTGTGGATCCATGACGAGATCTGCACAACCAACACTATCGTTCACAAAAAGAATTTTTTCCCAACTCGTTCCACCATTGTTTGTTTTAAAAACTCCTCTTTCATTGTTTGGTCCCCAGGCGCTACCATGAACGCCTGCATAAACAACTTCCGAATTCATCGGATCGACAATCACACGATGAATAGTAAAGGATTTTTCTAGTCCCATTTTTTTCCAGGTTCTTCCTGCATCAAGACTTTTAAAAATACCCGCGCCACTAGTCTGAGAGTTTCTTGGATTTCCTTCTCCTGTTCCGGCCCAGATGATATCCGGCGACGAAGGATCAATACACACGGCACCTATACTATTCACCTCCTGCTGATCGAAAAGTGGTTTCCAGGTAGTGCCACCGCTTTCACTTTTCCATAAGCCGCCACTTGCGGTGCCAACATAAATAACGTTGTCGTCGTGATCTGTAACATCGATAGCAGTGACGCGTCCACTCATGACCGCAGGACCGATGCTACGCATCCTCATGTTTTTGAAATGGTTTAATGTGGTATCACTTTGGGCATGGAGAGCTTGGATACAAAGGCAAGACAAAAGGCAAATGAAATTCTTGATCATAGGGAATTTGAATTGTTTCAAATGTATTCAGATCGTTCGTTCACTGAATGCCGTTTATCATTCTATCTTGCACACAGAAATTTTCAAGCTGAAAATGAATCTGAAAACAGACCTCTCAAAGTTCAACAATAGCTGGTATAAGCCTGGCGGAATCTTCCGAAGGGCGAGCTGGTATTTTGTACAGGCTGCATTTTTCAGATCTGCATTTCCCGTGGGCAGTATAAAAGTTCAATTACTGAGAATGTTCGGGGCGAAAGTGGGGCATGGCGTTGTGCTGAAGCCTCATATCCGTATCAAGTATCCCTGGAAATTGAATGTCGGAAATTTTGTATGGATTGGTGAAGATTGTTGGATCGACAATCTTGCGCAAGTCACGATTGCCGATCATTGTTGTTTGTCACAAGGTTCTTTTCTGTTGTGTGGAAATCATGATTTTTCAAAAACTACTTTCGACCTGATGATTGGTGAAATAAAGTTAGAGGAAGGTGTATGGATAGGTGCAAAGAGTGTTGTTTGTCCCGGTGTGACTTGTCGCTCTCACGCAGTGCTTTCTGTGGGCAGCATAGCTACGAAAGATTTAGAAGCTTATTCAATTTATCAGGGAATTCCTGCCATCAAAATTAAAGACAGGGTTATCACAGAATGAAAATTTCAATCATAACCATTTCTTACAATAGTGCTGCAACGATTGAGGACACCATTCAATCGGTGATTGCACAGGACTATGCGGATAAAGAATACGTGGTAGTGGATGGTGCATCCAAAGATGGAACACAAGAAATTATTTCGCGATACGCAAGTCAAATTCAAACCTTTGTTTCAGAAAAAGACAAAGGAATTTATGACGCCATGAATAAGGGTGTTGGACTTGCGAAAGGTGACGTCATCGGCATTTTGAATAGCGATGATTTTTATGCAGATGAAAAAGTATTGAGTGAAGTCGCAGAAATTTTTCGTACCACGAATTGTGATGGGCTTTATGCAGACCTCGTTTATGTGAACAGAAATTTGTCTGATAAAGTGATTCGTACCTGGGCGGCCGGTGAGTACCAACATGGTAAATTCCTTAAAGGATGGATGCCGCCACATCCGACATTTTTTGTGAAACGCGAATTTTATGAAAAGTATGGAAAGTATAGCCTCGAGCTGAAATCTGCCTCAGACTATGAATTGATGTTGCGTTTCATTCATAAACATCAAATCAAAATGGCATACTTGCCGCGTGTTATTATAAAGATGCGTGCAGGTGGCCAAAGTAATGTCACCATCATGAATCGCATCAAAGCGAATATGGAAGACCGCATGGCCTGGAAGATGAACGGATTGCATCCTTCACTTTTTACACTCACGAGGAAACCACTTTCCAAAGTCTTTCAATTTTTGAAAGCTTAGAGCTGTTGAGTTTTTTCCCAGAAGAAGTACAAGACAATTTTTCAAGTGTGCGTTTGTGGCCAAAAAATTTTGCCAATTTGTTATTTTTTGACCAAATAATTTGCCCAAAAATGTATTAGTTTTTAAGAATTTTTTTTGTTTATTGAATAATTTTTTTAGGCTATAAGTTTTGTTT
>JANOVT010000168.1:0-1975 GCA_031417525.1 Flavobacteriales bacterium
CGTGATTCATCACGCCTGAACTAAAATAAAAATGTAGAGGTACGGGATTTCCCGCCTCCCAATCAAGAGAAAAATGAGAAGAAGAAAGGCCAAAAAAATTGCCGTTTTACCGGATCCACGATTCAATGAGATCGTTGTTACGAAATTCGTAAACAACATCATGTTACAGGGTAAAAAGGGTACAGCATTCAACATCTTCTATGATGCCATCGATAAAGTGGCTGCTAAAACAAGTGAAGATGGTCTTGAGGTTTGGCGCAAGGCAGTTGAAAATGTTACACCGGCTGTTGAGGTTCGTAGCCGCAGAGTAGGTGGAGCAACTTTCCAGATTCCAACACCTATTCGCGATGAGCGTAAAGCTTCTATGGCAATGAAATGGTTGATTGGTTACGCCCGCAAGCGCAATGAAAAGAGCATGTCAGATAAACTGGCTGGCGAAATCATCGCAGCCAGCAAAGGTGAAGGTGCTGCATACAAAAAGAAAGAAGACGTACACCGTATGGCTGATGCGAACAAAGCATTCGCTCACTTCAGAGTGTAATAGGTAAGGGCTGAAAATTTTCAGCCCAACAAAAAGAACAGTAAGGGCCAAAAATTTTTAGCCCCAACAAAAAGAAAAAATATAAATGTCTCGCGACTTAAAATATACAAGAAACATTGGGATTGCTGCCCACATCGACGCTGGTAAAACAACTACTACCGAGCGTATCCTCTATTATTCTGGTGTAAACCACAAGATTGGTGAGGTTCACGATGGTGCTGCAACAATGGACTGGATGGCGCAGGAGCAAGAGCGTGGTATCACGATTACTTCTGCTGCAACCACTGTGGGATGGAAATACCGTGGTACTGACTACCACATCAACATTATTGATACTCCGGGTCACGTTGACTTTACCGTGGAAGTGAATCGTTCACTCCGCGTATTGGACGGTCTGGTTTTCTTGTTTTCAGCTGTTGATGGTGTTGAACCACAATCTGAAACAAACTGGCGCCTTGCGAACAACTACAATGTTGCTCGTATTGGTTTCGTAAATAAAATGGACCGCCAGGGAGCTGACTTCCTGATGGTGTGTAAGCAGGTGAGAGAAATGCTCGGCAGCAATGCTGTGCCGCTTCAATTGCCTATCGGCGCCGAAGATGATTTCAAAGGCGTAGTTGACTTGATCAACTGGCGCGGTATGATCTGGAATGAATCTGATAAAGGAATGACTTATCAGGTCATTGACATTCCGGAAGACATGATCGAAGAAGCGAAGGAGTATCGCGAGAAATTGCTCGAAGCAGTTTCTGACTATGATGATGCTATCATGATGAAATTCTTCGATGCTCCTGAAACTATCACAGAAAGAGAAGTTCTTGATGCATTGCGCAAAGCCGTTCTGGACATGAAGATTGTTCCAATGGTATGCGGTTCTTCTTTCAAGAACAAAGGTGTTCAGACCATGTTGGATCTGGTGATGGAGTTGATGCCAAGTCCTATGGACAGAACAAGTGTTGTCGGAACGAATCCAGACACTGGCGAAGAAGTAGAACGCAGACCAGATTACAAAGAGCCGTTTGCTGCTCTTGCATTCAAAATTGCTACTGACCCATTCGTAGGTCGTTTGGCTTTCATGCGTGCTTATTCAGGTATGCTTGAGGCTGGTTCTTATGTATTGAATACACGCAGTGGAAACAAGGAGCGTATCTCCCGTATTTTCCAAATGCACGCAAATAAGCAAAATCCGATCGAGCGCCTGGGTGCTGGTGATATCGGTGCTGCTGTTGGTTTTAAAGATATTAAAACAGGGGATACACTTTGTGACGAGAAACATCCGATTGTTCTCGAAGCGATGAATTTCCCTGAGCCGGTTATCGGTCTCGCGATTGAGCCGAAAACACAGGCTGACTCAGATAAAATGGGTATGGCTTTGGCTAAATTGGCTGAGGAAGATCCAACCTTCCGTGTGAAAACTGACCACGAAACAGGCCA
>JANOVT010000169.1:0-7105 GCA_031417525.1 Flavobacteriales bacterium
CAATTGCAGAAAATATTTGTGAAGTAGTAGGCGGTAAAAACTACAAATTAACTGAGAAGGGCTTTAGGTTTTATGAAATGATAATAGCAGATAACGAACTTTTTGACAAAGAAAAAGCCTTTCTAAATTTTATAGGTAAAAGTAAAATAACCGACAACCGTATTAACGCAATGTCAAACCAATGGACAATAAATTATGCTGAAAATTAGAGCCTTAAAAATCGAAGTCAACACCACCAGCGGTTTATATGGGGCTGAATATAATTTCAGCAACGGACTAAACATAATTCGTGGCGACAACAGCACGGGAAAAAGTAGCTTGTTTCAATCCATAATTTATGGACTTGGCTTTGAGGAATTGCTTGGAGGCAAGAACGAAAAGACGATGCAATCGGCATTGAAAGACCAAGTTGAATTTCCAAGAAATACTTTACACAACATCACACAATCATTCGTCTATCTTGAAATTGAGAACAAAGAAATTGTTACGATCAAAAGAAGTGTCGCAAGCTCCACAAGAAAATCACAATTAATAGATGTTTATTACGGGGCAATGCTAACAGGCGAAAGTATAGCACTTGAAAGCCGCCAAATGTGGGTTCACGATGCAGGTGGAGCATCGGACGAACTTTATGGATTCCATTTATTCCTAACGGAATTTTTAGACTTCAATTTACCCGAAGTGGTAACTGCTAAAGGCGATTTACACAAATTGTATCTTCAACAAATTGCACCTGCATTTATAATTGAACAGAAAACAGGTTGGAGCGATTTCTTAGCAACAATGCCTTACTTCGGTATGAGAAATACAGAACAAAGAGTGGTTGAATTTTTACTCAAACTTGATGTATTTGAAAACGAAAAGAGAAAGCAACAACTCAGTTCATTAAAACAAAATTTGACGAGTAGATGGCAGTATCTTTTCTCTAAATTTCAAAACTTAGCAGAAAGAAGTGGCGGAAAATTAGTTGGATTAGAAAACAGCCCATCCATTATTAATGCCTATAATGGAATTTACATTTCACTAATACGAGGCGAAAAACCCATTACACTTTCAGCACTAAATGAAATTCAAAAGACAGAATTATCGGCACTTGAAACACAACAAGCTGTTACAGTTGGCAATAACTTAAACAAGAATGAAGAAGCTCTCAATAAATTGAACGACAAGCTAAATCAAGTATCGCTAAACTTTGAATTACTCTCACCTGAACTCAATTTTGACAGAGAGAAACTAAAGCAATATAAAAAGCAGATTGTAGCAGTGCAGGACGATTTGAGAAAAAATAAAGGTGCTTTAAAAGTAAACAAAATGGGTGGCGACTTACCGGCAGAAACAGCTAAGAACATTTGCCCTACTTGCGAACAAGACCTTAAAGATTCATTGCTTCCAAGCGACATTAAGCAAGTTCCAATGCGGATTGAGGATAATATTTCCTATTTGGATTCACAGGAACGAATGATTAGCGTTTACATTGAAGGACAACAAAAAACTATCAATGAAAAAGAAAGCAAACTAAAGGAATACCAAGCCATAGCGCTTGAGGTTAGACAACAAATAAGAGATTTAAAAAAGGAGTTAATACAAGACGAAAGATTGCCTTCTGTAATTGAGATTGAGAAGCGAATTGACCTCAAAAGAAAAGTAGAATTTTTCAATAAAGTGCTTGAAAGTTTTTCTCCACTCATTGAAGACCTAAAAAATCTTTCGGCAGAGTATGGAAGAATATTAAATAGTGAAAGCAATCTACCACGGGATTTCTTTTCAGCATTAGACAGACAAAAACTTGGAACACTTAAAGACAATTTCATTCAATTATTAAGAATTTTTAATTATCAAAGTAAACCATTTGATGCAATTCGTATTTCGCAGGACACTTATTTGCCAGTAGCTCAGAAAACAGACGCAGAGCAATTTTACAATATCAAATTTGATTCTTCAGCAAGCGACTTTATTAGATGTATTTGGGCTTATACAACAGCATTACTTAAAACATCAATAACATACGACACAAATCATCCAAGACTTTTAGTTTTTGACGAACCCAAACAGCAAGATATGTCAAAGGATAGTTTTAAAAATTTCTTGAATGAACTTTCAAAATTTAATGAACAACAAGTTATACTATTTGCATCATTTGAAAACTCTGATACTTCATTTGCAGAGGCAACAGATGGACTGACTTTTAGCATAAACAAAATTGACGAATTACTAATAAGACCAATAGCTAATTAAACTGACAAATAAAAATATGTTCGAACAGACCTTTAAAAATATAGACGACATACTACACAAGGACGCAGGTTGTGGCAGTGAATTGGATTATGTAGAGCAGACTTCTTGGGTTTTGTTCCTCAAATATTTGGACGACTTAGAGAAGGACAAAGCCACAGCAGCCGAACTTTCGGGCAAGACTTACACCAACATTATTGCAAAAGAATTTCAGTGGACGGTTTGGGCAACACCAAAGGACAAAGACGGCAAACTTGACCACCACAAAGCGTTGACAGGTGATGACCTAAAAGATTTTGTTGAACTTAAATTATTTCCTTACCTCAAAAAGTTTAAAGCAGATGCTGAAAGTGCAGACACCATTGAATATAAAATTGGTGAGATTTTTAGCGAACTGAAAAACCGCATACAAAGTGGCTACAATTTGCGTGAAGTAATAAACCGCATTGACGAATTGCGTTTTAGAACCCACGCTGAAAAGCACGAAATGAGCCACTTATATGAGGACAAGATTAAAAATATGGGCAACGCAGGGCGTAACGGTGGAGAATATTATACGCCACGACCTTTGATTAAAACCATTGTGAAAATTGTTGCACCCGAAATAGGAAATAAAATTTATGACGGTGCGGTTGGTTCAGCGGGTTTCTTGGTAGAAGCGTTTGAATATTTAAAGCACAGCAAAAAACTAACGACTGCCGATGTAACAACCTTACAGAAAAAAACATTTTACGGAAAAGAAAAAAAATCATTGGCTTACATCATTGGCACTATGAATATGATATTGCACGGAGTAGAAGCACCAAACATTGTGCATACCAATACCCTTGCTGAAAACATTGCCGACATACAAGATAAAGACCGTTACGATATTGTGCTTGCCAACCCACCATTTGGTGGAAAAGAAAGAGCCGAAGTGCAGCAAAACTTTCCAATAAAAACTGGCGAAACCGCCAGTTTGTTTTTGCAGCACTTTATTAAGATTATGAAAGCAGGCGGCAAAGCAGGCGTAGTAATTAAAAACACTTTTTTGAGCAATACCGACAATGCCTCGGTGAGTTTGCGAAAACTACTATTGGAAAACTGCAACCTGCATACCGTCTTAGATTTACCGGGCGGAACTTTTACAGGTGCAGGAGTAAAAACGGTAGTGCTGTTTTTTGAAAAAGGAAGTGCTACCAAAAAAGTATGGTTTTATCAACTGAATTTGGATAGAAATCTTGGCAAGACCAATGCCTTGAACGAAAAAGATTTGAATGACTTTATTGCACTGCAAAAAACCAAAGCAGAAAGTGAAAACTCTTGGAGCATTGATGTAAAGAAAATTGACCAAACTACTTTTGACCTTAGTGCCAAAAACCCTAACAAAAAAGAAGAAGCTGCTTTACGCCAACCGCAAGAAATTTTAGAAGAAATGAAAGCTTTGGACGAAGAAAGTGCCGATATTTTAAACTCAATTTTGGAACTGATATGAAAAATTGGGAGAAAAAGAAATTAGGAGAAGTTTGCATTGTTGAACGTGGAAGTTCACCAAGACCAATTGAAAAATATCAAACTGACAGCCCTGATGGTGTCAACTGGATTAAAATTGGAGATACAAAAAGAGTAGATAAGTATATTTTTTCAACGAGAGAAAAAATCACAAAAGAAGGTGCTGAAAAATCACGTTATGTAAAAGAAGGAGATTTCATTTTATCAAATTCTATGTCATTTGGTAAGCCCTACATAATGAAAACAGATGGCTATATTCACGATGGTTGGTTTGTTTTTAGATTACCTGATTATATTGATAAAGATTATTTCTACCACTTACTCACTTCACCGAATGTTCAAGAGCAAATTCAATCACTTGGAGCAGGTGCAATTGTTAAAAATATTAGTGGCGACCTTGTAAAAAGAGTTGATGTTACTTATCCCAAATCCCTTCCCGAGCAACAACGCATCGTAGCCATCTTAGATGAAGCCTTTGCCGCCATAGGCAAGGCAAAAGCCAATGCCGAACAAAACCTCAAAAACGCGAAAGAACTTTTTGAAAGTTATTTGCAAGGGGTATTTGAGAATAAAGGTGAAGGTTGGGAAGAGAAAAGATTAGGTGAAAGTGATTTAATTGAAATTATTGATGGAGATAGAGGAAAAAACTATCCTACTCAAAAAGATTTTACAGATGAAGGTTATTGTCTTTTTATGAATACAAAAAATGTTAGACCAACAGGATTTGAGTTTAACACTACAATGTTCATCAGTGAAGCAAAAGACAAAGCTATGGGAAAAGGGAAATTAAAAAGAAATGATGTTGTAATGACTACAAGAGGAACTATCGGTAATCTTGGAGTTTATGATAAAGAGGTAGAGTATGACAATATTCGTATCAATTCTGGAATGTTAATCTTTAGACCAAATTTAAAGCAAATTACATCCGAATATCTATTTGAAATATTAAGGTCAGGAATTATCAAGGAACAAATAAAAAAACAAGTTACGGGTGCAGCACAACTACAACTGCCAATAAAAACACTTGTAAATTTTGTCTTCCCAGTTCCAAAAGCAATAAAAGAGCAACAAGCCATTGTTAAAAAAATCGATGCCTTATCAGCGGAAACCCAAAAACTTGAAGCCATTTATCAGCAAAAAATAAATGATTTAGAAGAACTCAAAAAATCCGTTTTGCAAAAAGCGTTTAGCGGAGAATTAAAAACAGCAACAGCATTAGTATGAACGAAGCAGAAACAAGAGCAGAACTCATAGACCCCAAGCTAAAGGCTTGCGGTTGGGGCGTTGTAGAGGGCTCAAAAATCCTTCGTGAATACAACATTACCGCAGGTAAAATTCAAACAGGTGGCATAAGAGCAAAAAAACTCACTGCCGATTATGTGTTGGTTTACAAAGGAATTAAACTGGCAGTAGTAGAAGCAAAAAGCGATGATTTAGGCGTGGGCGAAGGTGTGGCACAAGCCAAACAATATGCAGAGAAACTAAAATTAGAAACCACATACAGCACCAACGGCAAAGAGATTTACAGCATCTGTATGAAAACAGGTGCAGAAGGTTTGGTTGCCGATTATTTAACACCCGAACAACTTTGGAATAAAACCTTTGCAGTTCAAAACGAATGGAGAGAAAAATTTTCTGCCATTCCGTTTGAAGATGTTGGCGGAACAAAAGGAGCAAGATATTATCAGGAAATTGCCGTAAACAATACCTTAGAAGCAATTGCCAATAATGAGCAACGCATTTTATTAACCCTTGCCACAGGCACCGGTAAAACATTTATCGCTTTTCAAATTGCGTGGAAATTGTTTCAAACCCGTTGGAATTTGAAACGTGATGGAAGTCGCAGACCACGCATTTTATTTTTAGCAGATAGAAATATTTTAGCCAACCAAGCTTTCAATGCTTTTTCATCTTTGCCCGAAGATGCTTTGGTTAGAATTAGCCCGAAGGAAATAAGTAAAAAGGGAAGTGTGCCGACAAACGGCAGCATCTTCTTTACCATTTTCCAAACCTTTATGACCAATGCTAAAGTGGTAAAGAAAATAGAACCGTCAGAACCAATTTCTTTAGCCGCAGAACCTATTGTTGAATTTGGAACTGAGCAATACAATTTTGGACAATACCCAAAAGACTATTTTGATTTCATCATAATTGACGAGTGCCACCGTGGGGGAGCTAACGATGAAGGAAACTGGAGAGGAATTTTAGAATATTTTTCCCCAGCAGTTCAGTTGGGTTTAACCGCTACACCTAAACGCAAAGACAATGTTGATACTTACAAGTATTTTGGCGAACCCGTTTATGTTTATTCACTCAAAGAAGGTATCAACGATGGTTTCTTAACGCCATTTAAAGTAAAACGTATTAAGACAACGCTTGACGATTATATCTACACAAGCGATGACCAAATAATTGAAGGTGAAATTGAAGAAGGTAAACTTTACACCGAACCCGACTTCAATAAAATAATTGAGATAAAAGCAAGAGAGGCAAAGCGTGTTCAGATTTATATGGAAGATGCCAACCAAAAAGAAAAGGCAATTATTTTTTGTGCAACACAAGACCACGCTGCCGCAGTTCGTGATTTGGTAAATCAATACAAAAAAAGTAAAGACCCAAATTATTGTGTTCGTGTAACTGCCAACGATGGAGAAATTGGAGAACAATTTTTAAGAGAGTTTCAAGACAACGAAAAAATAATCCCGACCATTTTAACAACCTCACAAAAACTTTCGACTGGTGTTGATGCAAGAAATATTCGCAATATAGTTTTGATGCGACCAGTAAATTCAATGATTGAGTTTAAACAAATTGTTGGAAGAGGAACACGTTTATTTGATGGCAAAGAATTTTTTACTATTTATGATTTTGTAGATGCCTATCATCACTTTGCAGACCCTGAATGGGATGGAGTGCCTTTAGAGCCTGAGCCCAATGTTGTAAACGAACCGAAAGAACCTTACAAACCAAAAGAACCAAAAGAGCCGACAGATGAAGGTGGGGAAAAACGGAAGCGAATAAAAATAAAATTGCGTGACGGAAAAGAAAGAGAAATTCAATCAATGATTTCAACATCGTTTTGGAGTGCTGACGGCAGACCAATTTCTGCGGAAGAATTTTTAAATAATTTGTTCGGTGAATTACCCAACCTTTTCAAAAGTGAAGAAGAATTGCGGACACTTTGGAGCAATCCAATGACAAGACGAACCTTGTTAGAAAAATTAGCCGAAGCAGGTTTTGGAAAAGAGGAACTGACGACCTTACAAAAACTTATTGACGCTGAAAAAGGCGACTTGTTTGATGTATTAGAATATGTATTTAACAGCGACTTCAAACCAATGACAAGAGAAGCAAGAGTTGCAGCAGCCCAAGCGACAATTTT